>NZ_JBGSQZ010000013.1:0-63969 GCF_041737865.1 Chamaesiphon sp. | reverse complement strand
GTTTGGTAGTCAGCATGTAGATCTTGCGTTACGGTACGGGAACAATACAGAGGAAGTGTATTCTCACACCACCATGCGCCCTACTGTCGCGGAAGTTATCCGTTTGTTTGTGATTCCCATTTTAGGGATGATGTTAATGTTCGTCGTTCAACCACTGCTATTTTCAGGACAATGGTTGCGGCTGACAGACGTAAAGGTTCAGAGCTGGCTAAACAACCATTACATGCCAATGGCCGCCATTGTGCTGGCTTCCTCGTTATTAGCTGTTGTTGTCTGGGTAGCTTGGAATATCAACTCGCCACACAAAACGCCTGAAGCTGGAGCGCAGCGTGTCGGCTCGTGGTGGTTTATTTCGGTGATTCCGATGATTGGAACTGCACTTGCGATCGTGTTATCTCGCCAAAATATTTTAGCTCCCAAGAGTAGTGGCGATGCGATTTTGCCATTAATTATTTTATTTGCGATCGATATTATCTCGATCTACTGGTTGACGACTGCTACAAGTACACCAGGTATCGCACGACGTTTACCACCTGGTGCAAATTTATTTAAGCGTTAAAAAACCAATATGAACAATAAATTATTTATTATCGCAATTGGTGGATCGGGTGCCAAATGTGTCGAATCGATCGTCCAGATTGCTGCGACGGGTTTATACACAAAAGAAGAGATCGAAGTCTTATTTGTCGATCCTGATGAGAATAATGGTAATGTCGATCGCGCTCGTAAAACGCTAAGTACTTATCAAGAATGTCAGCAATTAGTAACTGGTGGCAGTACCGAACAGCAGATCGATTGGATGTCCACGCCTATTAAATCCTACGATTTGTGGTCGCCATTTCAAGGTAAACTCGGCGGACGGGAATTAGCTAGTTATTTTAATTACGGCACAATGGATGCTGGATTGGCAAATTTATTAGAAGTTCTTTACACTCCCGATGAACGCAATCAACAATTAGATGAAGGCTTTCGCGGTCGTCCGGCAATTGGTGCGGCAGTGATGAGTCAGATTGACCTCAAGCGTTTGGATACCGAGCCTTGGGGAAGTTTCATCCAAAGTATTAATAATGCTGTAGGTGCCCAAGGTAAGCAGGCTCGCGTGCTATTGTGTGGTTCGATCTTTGGTGGAACTGGGGCATCGGGAATTCCGACAATTGCTAGGTTATTACGCAATAAACTAGAGCAGCAAAATATCGCCGATCGAGTCAAGTTAGGCGGTCTATTTTTATTGCCTTATTTTAGCTTCACAGTACCACCTGGAGCCGAGACAAATGGATTGTACGCGGCATCCGACCAGTTTTTGCTCAATACTGAATCGGCATTACGCTACTATGTGACTCAGGCGAGTAACTTATTCGATACTGTCTATCTATTAGGGAATGAGAACACCTCAGAAGTAGAATTTAGTGTCGGTAATACTACTCAAAAAAATCGTCCCCATTTTGTCGAATTATATGCGGCTTTAGCTGCCCGTGATTTTCTACTTGAAGATCGGGATGATGCGCTGATGTCGATTACTCGCGATCGAGTGGGGGAGATTAAATGGAGCGATCTACCCGATGATTTTAATGTCAAAAAATTGATGACGAATGCTGCTCGACTCGCTTATCTATGGACGAGCGACATTGAGAAAACAGCAAGATATACGCTCGAAAATGGATTTAAAATTGCCGCTAGGGATGAGCCTTGGTTGGATAAATACTATGATTTACAAGCGGATAGTAAAGATCGGTTCGATCTACCCTATCAGCAAAAAGGAATTGAGACTCTAAGTAGTTGGAGTCGCAGTTATCTACTTTGGCTGAAAGAATTGCACGTCGATAAGATCGATCGATTGCAACTATTTAATACGCAGATATTTGGCGATCTGAATGGGAATATTCAATTTCACAAATTGGAGGAACTGCTGCTGGGCGATACTCGCGAACAGCGGACTAAGCAAGATAAGGATGATATTGTCCGCATTAAAGATCGATTGCGTCGCCATGAGGTGAAAAGTGTTCAGGGCATCAATCGCGGTACGGTTGGTTTAGCTAAATCTCTCTATCTCAATTCTCAGTTTAACTAGTTTAATCGATTCTCCGTTGGAGAGGCTCCGCCAACGAGTTTATCTGTTTGGTGGGTATTTAAAAACTTAGAGTTGGGGTGGCGGAGATCTACCCACCCGCCCTTCGGGCACCCCTCCTCTGAGGGGATTTTTCACCCAGTGTTCCTCTGAAATCTATAATCCAAAATTTATATGACAGTATTTGTTCTTCCCAAACTCAGAGATGCAGATTTGCCAGCACCAAATAAAACTGGTAAATGGGAGCGATATGATAAGACTAAATTTGAAAGTGTTGCTAAAAGTCTAGACTACAAAGCACCTGGGGATAACAAAAAGATTAACTCGGTGCCGGATATGTGGGCGTTGCCGATGACATTGGATCTGCCATTATACAATACTCGCCATCCTCTACGGGAAGCCGCGATCGGTCAATGGCAAGGCATGTTAGCAGCGATTGCTTTATCCAAAGTACGTGGATTTCAGCTCAAAGCTGAATTAGTCGATCTCCATAAGCTCAAAGATAGTTACCCCTTTGCGGCGGCGTTATATCAGCTTTTACCAAATTCTGGTAAGAGTCTACATCAGCTCGCAAATAAACATCCTTGGGAAGAACTCTATGTCTGGAGTTGGAAAAAGCAAGCTGTCGGTATTACCAGCCCGACGACGATTATTGCACCTGCTGCGGAAGCAGACTGGGACGGTTTACCCTGGTGGAATTCTGTATTCAAAAGATTGGAAGCTCCTCATCGTCATTTGAATCCAGATGAAAAACCATTATTACGTGAATGGTTGAACAATTTATGGGCAGAAGTCACCAATTCTAGTTATCAAGGCGATACATACGCCATCGAAACGATCGCCAACCTCTTAAAAGAATATAGTAGAACACTCACGGGTGAAACCGATCGAGTAGATATCTTAGATACCGATTCACCCAATCATTTTGGTGTAGCCATCAATCGGGGTGTATTTAACGGATTAAATTATCCAATTAAAGGGAAAACTATCTCGCTCGTCGAATCTCCCGTGCGCGTGATTCCGAGCGAAAATAAGTTGGTTAATAAACCACTTCTTTTAATTGATACCTATCTCGCCGAGCATTGGGGCGTACCGAAACAAAATATCTGTATCTATGCCGATAAAACCCTCGAATCGCTAAATATTGATGACTTGCGATTGGGTAGAATGACTGACTGGGATAATAATATTAAGTGGATCGAACCAAGTCAACTATTACTATCAGATTTGCATTTTATGGATGTAGAGAATGCCCTACCTGGTGCATTTTCGCCCACTACTAGCCAACCGTTATTATTTAATCGCCAGAAAATTACACCGTTACTGCCCATCAACCGGATTTTATTAGATTACTTCACTCCCGAAGATCTGATGCGACGATTGAAATTTGAACCAGGGGATAGCAATAATACCGTCCGCGTCAAACTAAATCTACCTCTAGTGGGGATGAATCCTACTAGCTCACGTCCGAGTGAATATCAAATTGTCCGAGAGTACATCCTTGATGAGCGATATCTGATTAAAGAAATTCCCGTATTAGAAATCTATCCTCACTTCAAGATTGTAGGCGGTGGTTGGCATGAATATTATGCGTTCTATCACGACCCCAGTCGCGATAATAGTGCCTTCCAAGTCGCCTTTGATGATGCTCATAATCCCCACGTATTTGAAGATGGTGGGAAGTACCTAACGACGAGATTAGAAGAGTTTCCAAGTCATATTAACTGTCTATATAAAGGTCAAAATATTGGTGCGATCGTCATACCGACACCTGAATCAATTACCTTGACAGATACCTGGAAAGTAGGTGTAGATTTTGGGACATCTTTTACGAATATATATGTCAATCGCCATGGTAAAAATGAGTCATTACAACTAAATTCGCTTCATCTCAAAATCACCGATGCTGATGAAGAAACTCGCAACCCAGCTTTATTTGAATACTTTATTCCTGAAAGCTTTGTCCCACTCGATAAACCTCTTCCTTTATCGACGATCTTAACTCAGCGCGGACAAACACGGAATGATAAGAAGCGGCCAATTTATGATGGACGTATTTATATTCCCGATACTGGTTCGGGCTTCCGTCCCGATTCCAAATGGATGAAAACAGATATCAAATGGAAAGACAAAGATTTGAGTCAGCTATTTCTTCAGCATTTAGCTCTAATTATTAGTGCCTTAGCTGCCAAAGACGGCGCAAATAAAATTGAATGGTCGATTTCTTATCCTTCTGCTTTTTCTAAGGGTGAAACTCGTAAATATGCGAAAACTTGGGAAGATTTAATTGACGATCTGGGTAAGCAGATGTCGATCGAACATATTGCCCCCAAACAAGGCGAGACATCTTTCCGTACTGAGAGTTTGGCAATTGCTCAATACTTCGCTGATAAAGAAGATCGAAATTTAATTTGTAGTGCTTGCATCGATCTTGGTGGTGGTACTTCTGATATCTCAATTTGGCAAGATAACAGACTTATTCACCAATGTTCAATTCAATTAGCCGGAAGACATTTATTATCTCAGTTTTTGGAATTACGTCCAGAACTAGTTACGAAATGGTTCAATCAAGAATCAGTCGGCTGGAAGGATTTAAATGACGAGCAGTTTAAGTCAAAAATAGATGTGTTATTACGTCATAATAGCGAAGCTTGGCTCAAAGAGCGTCGTCACACCCTCGAAGAAGATAAAGATTTTCAGGGTTTATTGAGATTAATGACAGTAGGTATAGCGGGTATTTATTACTACATTGGCACGATCCTCCATACTCTACAACGAGAAGAAAAATATACCGAATCAGAAATTCCGGCTATTTACATCGGTGGAAACGGTTCGCGGCTACTGCATTGGATTGCCACAGGTGGCGAGTTTAATAAACATACCGATCTCAACGAACTCTTCAATCGGATGTTAGCCGCTCCATCGGGATTAGAGGAAATCGATAACCCCACCCAACTCAGTCAACGTCCTAAAGATGAAGTAGTCTGCGGCTTGGTAGTCGATAAAACTAAGTTAACAGGACTAGATAAAAAGGATAAAGATCTGCTCATTGCAGGTGAAACTTGTCAGATTAACAGTCGTGAAATCGCCTGGACATCTCGACTAGAGTTAGATGATGATGAAAATATCAGTGAATTTACTATTCCTCAACTCGATCGACTCAAACAATTCGTCGAAGATTTCAATCGCGGACTAAAAGATTTAGATATCGAAGAAATCAAACCTTTTAATACCTATCAACGCAAGACTGGATTAGATCCTCAATATAGTACCAAGCTATGGAGTGATACTCATAAAGAGATGCGGAAGATGTTACTTGAGATCAAAGGTAAATCTGACGATCTCCGCATCGAGCCACCGTTTATTATTGGATTGAAAGCCTTACTACGAGTACTTGCAAAAGAATGGGCTGGTAAATAATAAAAAATATTAGTGTTATTCGGTATTTAATGGTGGGCAGTGCCCGCCCTAAGCTATATTTCAGATTTAATTACTATTGACTGTCTAGAAGATAGCATCTTCCACATGAACATGGCACATTTATATTCTAATTGCCCAATCTGTAATACAGAGATTCAAGATTGTACCAAAGAAGAGTGCGATCGATGCGGCTGGTTATTGAAAATAGATAATTTATTAGAACCGAGGATATACGGCTTATTATTAGATTGGTCGTTAAAATATTACGATCGAGCAAGAGAGCTAGAAAGTCGAGGAAAATACCGTCAAGATGTCTTAAATAATAGATTAAACACTCAAAGAGATGATATCGATCTCCTAAAACAGCAAATCTCAAATATCTCAGCACATATTCCAGAAATCAAGTCTCTTCTGCTATTTCAACAGATAAAAATAGACCGAGATATTGATATCCCCATAACATCTGTAAATTCCACAGAAATAAAGGATCCTAGTATTATCGATAAACGAGATTTAGAATCACCTAGTAATTTAGATCCTCTCGCTGACTCAGACGATCCTATTTTACCAAAGCCAGAAGAGCTTAATTCTGAGATAACACCGTTATCCTCAGCACATCAAGAAATAATTTCAGAATATTATCATAACATCAGTCAATTTGCTGCCAAGTATCATCCTAAAACTGCTAGCCTTAATAAAGATTCTATTAATTCTAATCGAGGAAACGAAGATAAAACTGCTGTGCTAGAAGAAACCAATCGAGGTAACTACTGGGTCTTCAATTTTAATGATACTACTTACTTAGTACCTGTTGGAGGCAAGTATATCAACCAACACAGTTATACAACTACTACTTCGATTTTTGAATCCCATAATTATACGCCTGATTATCAAAATATTCAACTAGTTAAACCAGCAATAGTATCGATCGATCCTAATACTAATCCGCAAACATGGCGACTTCAGGAACGGGGAGAGTTGAAATTTTTATGACAGAAATTCGTGCCGTCGCCAGACAAATTCAACAACTAGAGATTTATCTAAATAATCTTGTCTCTGCCCTCACTCGTGGCGAACTTCCCGTCAATCTCCAACCCGTCACCCAAATTTTCGATAATGCGATCGCGTCTATTCCTCCAACCCTAAATCTACAACAAGATCGATTTATCGAACTGTATAACGATCTACCACATCTATTCAATGCCTATGCGATCGATGTTATCCTCAGCGAGGATAGCTTCATTCGTCAAGATCGCAATATTACATTTTATCGCTTTATCCGGGGAAATTATTGGATTGTTCCTACCCAATCCGAGCCAGATAAGGGATGGTTAGTGCCCAATCCTACCAAAGCTTTATCGATCGATCGAATGCCATCTCTATCTGCTAGTTTCGATCGAGATATAGTGCCAGATTCTAGTAACAATAACTGTATTTTAGTCGCACCCGCACTAGTCCAAATCCTACCGATCGTCGAACCACTGACGTGGAAACTAGTCGAACGAGGTAAACTAACTAATACTCAAATCCAGCAATATACCACTACAAATAATGTCATCGAAGATCTAGTATCAAAATTAGTGAAATTGAACGATCGGATCTTGCAAATCGAACAAGGGCATGTGAAATTTGAAGATACTGAAATTCTCACTGACAAGCAAGCAAAATTACAATCGATCGTTACTAAAATTCTTGAACAATTAGCGATAAAACAACAGGAAATAACAACACTTAAATCTCAACTAGCTGAGTCTAACTATCGATCCACAAGATTCGACCGAGAAATAACTGCTTTAAAGCTTCAGATTGGATCGAACGCCACCAACCAGAATTTTAACCCTCCGAAGGCGATTGATTCAAAGGAAATTACCTCGCTGAAAATCGATCTAGAAAAACTCAAAGCTGAATGCCAACGACGGCAGCGTCAGCAAGACAAAAGCGAACGAGAGATCGTGGCGCGAGTCCAACTATTAGTAGCCCAAGAAATAGCCAAACTTCAACCAGCATCTATCCATCAAAAAATAGAAACGATCGATGCTGATATTTTGATGTTAGAACCATCCCCACAACAGCAAAGTTTAGGAGATCGAACTGTAAGCAAACCAATTGCTAACAAAATAACATCACCTTTCGCTAGTCTTTATAATTCTGGTGAGAAATATTTTTTGCGATCGTACATGGTTTCAACTGCCAGTTTGAGGAGAAATAATGGTCAAACCATCGAACTAGTAGAAGATAACATCGGACATTATTGGATTGTCCCATTCGACAATAGCACTCATTACCTAGTGCCGAAAATAGACTTCCCTAATTACGATAAATGTTTAGAGGTGTTATCATTACTATTTAATGGCGCGAATAACAGTACCAACTTCACACTATTTAAACCCGCGATCGTTACTATTACAAAAGCAAATATGCCCAAGCAGTGGAAGCTGGAACAAAAAGGTTACCTAGACCAAATCTGTTAATAACTTAAATTGCTATATTCTACTCAAACCATAAATAACGTCAGCTAGGGTTAAGTTTCTCATTTAGGATTGCTATAAGACGCACGTAGATAGATAGAATTACCGATCGTGCGTCGCTGCTTAATTCATCTAGTCACTCTCTCTCAATTTATCCAGAACACTACGATCTTCTAGCGTCGAAGTATCACCAGAAACCTCCTTCCCTGCTGCTAAATCGCGTAATAGTCGGCGCATAATTTTACCAGATCGAGTCTTGGGTAGCGCATCAGTAAAGCGGATTTCACCAGGACGTGCGATCGCCCCAATTTCGACACCGACGTGTTTTTGCAACTCCTTAACTAAACTTTCATCACCCAAATAATTACTATTTAAAGTCACAAACGCAACGATTTCTTCACCCTTGATTTCATCAGGTTTGCCGACAACGGCGGCTTCGGCGACGGCGGGGTGAGAGACGAGAGCAGATTCGAGTTCCATCGTGCCCAGACGGTGCCCTGAGACGTTGAGCACATCATCGATGCGTCCCATCACCCAAAAATAACCATCCGCGTCCTGACGCGCTCCATCCCCCGCAAAATACATGTATTTGCCATCTTTGGGGGCGATATGTTCCCAATAGGTTTTGCGGAATCGCTCATCATCACCATACACTGTCTGCATCATTCCGGGCCAGGGATATTTGACAGCTAAGTAGCCACCATTATTGGCGGGGAGAGTATTCCCATCGAGATCGACAATTTCGGCGATGATGCCAGGGAAGGAGCGAGTGGCGGAGCCTGGTTTTGTAGGGATTGCGCCAGGAAGCGCGGTAATCATGATTCCCCCAGTTTCAGTTTGCCACCAGGTATCGACGATCGGGCATTTTTCTTTACCAATTACGCGGTGGTACCACATCCAGGCTTCGGGGTTGATGGGTTCGCCGACAGTACCGAGGAGGCGCAGGGAGGAAAGATTTCTGGCGTTGGGCAATTCTTCGCCGATTTTCATGAAGACGCGAATGGCGGTGGGGGCGGTATAGAAGATGGTGACGCCATATTTTTCGATGATGTCCCATGTGCATCCAGGCTGCGAGGGACGAGTTACCCCTTCATACATTACGGTAGTCGCGCCGTTGGATAATGGGCCATACACGACATAGCTATGTCCAGTAATCCAACCGACATCAGCGGTACACCAGTAGACATCGGTATCATTGAGATCGAAAATCCACTTGGTGGTGATGTGGCTGTAGAGATTGTAGCCACCTGTGGTGTGGACTACGCCTTTGGGTTTGCCCGTACTGCCGGATGTGTAGAGCACAAACAACATGTCCTCGGCATCCATTTCTACAGCGGGACAGTCAGCGGACACGGTAGGCTGAATTTCATGCCACCAGATATCGCGATTGGATATCATCGAGATGTCTTGCTTGGTGCGCTGAACGACTAAAACTTTTTCGACTGTCGGACAAGCATCATTTTCTAGAGCTTTATCTACCTGGATTTTCAGAGGGACAATCGCATCTTTGCGCCAGCCACCATCGGCGGTAATTACAGCTTTAGCTTTACCATTAGCCAACCTGTCTCGCAAAGCCTCGGCACTGAAGCCACCGAATACGACGGTATGTACTGCCCCAATTCTCGCACAAGCCAACATCGCGATCGCGGCTTCAGGAATCATCGGTAAATAAATCCCGACTAAATCCCCTTTAACTACACCCATCTGTTTGAGCGCGTTTGCCATCTGACAAACTTCGCGATGCAACTGAGCATAGGTGAGGGTGCGGGAGTCGCCTGGTTCACCTTCCCAAATTAGTGCGGCTTTATTCTTGCGCCAAGTAGTCAGATGTCGATCGAGGCAATTGTAGGAGATATTAATCTTACCGCCTGTAAACCACTTAGCAAATGGGGGTTGCCAATCCAAAACTTTGTCCCATTTTTTAAACCAATGCAGTTCGCTTGTCGCCAGTTCTGCCCAAAACTGTTCGGGATTGGCTTGGGCGCGGGCATAAATTTCTTCATATTCCGCCAAGCTCTTAATCTGAGCGGCTTGGGAAAACTCTGCTGAGGGGCTAAATAGCCGCTCTTCTTGAAGCGTAGATTCAATTGATATATCTGACATAATGGAGATTGAGTATAGGCGATCGACTATTAGTAGTTAATTATCGCCTAGTAGACCACAGATATTGTGGGCGGCTGAAAAGATATTCGTTGATTCGATTTTGTTGAGTTTGCAAGCCACGAATATCCTCTGAAAAATCAACCAGTCGCAGATCGACTGCATTTAGACGGAGATCGACTGTGTGCATCCGATTTTCAACTTTAGTGAGTTTAGTTTTGATTTCAGCTACTTCAGTTTCAAGATTAGCTAGCCTAGATTCAATCCGACTGTTGCCGATCGGTAGATCTGTAAACTGGCGTTCTACATTAGCAAATCCTGCCTGAATGGCTTGGAGGATGGCATCATTATTTTCACTCATGTTTTTTAGCCTCAGTATTAATATTTTTTTATCGATCGACCAATTCATCTAGACAGTCGTTAAATCTATTAGTGCTGGAAAGAGAGTATCAACGATTGAAATAAATCATCTAGATGCAATGTCTGCATTGAAAGATCGATCGCCGAGTGCTTGCTACAAGTTTATGTTATCCCTCACATTCCAGATAACTGCTGTAAAATTTAATTATAGATTTGTCAGTCGATCGGCACCCAAATTACAGTTATCTACCTATGACAACTACTTCAAGACCATCTACCACTAAACCGCTGTGGGGTCAGGCTTTAGCTAAACCCGCTCCTGAATTTCCGCAGACACAACTACCAATCCTCTCAGGTGCGATTCCAGCAGGATTAGCTGGTACTCTCTATCGAAATGGCCCCGGACGACTCGAACGCGGCGGTAAACGGGTCGGGCATTGGTTTGACGGGGATGGGGCAATTTTGGCTGTCAAGTTTGCTGACGGGGCTGCTAGTGGGGTCTACCGCTATGTTCAGACCAAGAAATATCAGGAAGAAAGTCAAGTCGATCGCTGGTTGTATGGTAACTATGGAATGCGACCATCTGGCAATCTCTGGGAACGTTGGGGTAAATCGTTCGGAAGTGCCGCAAATACGTCGGTTTTGGCATTACCCGATCGATTGTTGGCACTCTGGGAAGGTGCCGAGCCGCACGCTCTAGATTTAGATACTTTAGCAACGATCGGTACCGATAATTTAGGTAGCGATCTCACTCCATTAGTTTATTCCGCACATCCCAAAGTCGATCCAATTTCTGGATATATATATAATTTCGGCATCTCAATCGGCGCACAACCAAAACTTAATCTCTACGTGAGCGATCGCAGTGGTAAAGTCATCAAGTCTACTCAAACTAAATTACCCAGACTAACAATAGTTCATGATTTTTTGATGGTTGGTAAGTATTTAGTTTTTTGTTTACCACCGATCGAGATTCAACCATTACCGATTTTATTTGGATTGGCTAGTTATAGTGAATCGATGCGCTGGAAGCCAGAATTAGGCACACAGATAATGGTATTCGATCGTGAGGATCTGAGTCTAGTTAATAACTTCACTACCGAGCCGTGGTATCAATGGCATTTCGGTAATGGGTTTGTCGATGCTGATGGTAATATTGTCTGCGATTTAGTCCGCTATCGGGATTTTGGCACTAATGAGTTTCTCCGAGAAGTTGCTTCTGGTACAACTCAAACTGAAGCAATCGGGGCACTCTGGCAACTAGTTATCGATCCGACTGCTGGTAAACTGACTAGCAGCGAACAATTAAGCGATCGCAGTTGTGAATTTCCACTTGTCGAAAGTTCCCAAGTCGGGCAAGAATGGCGATATACATATTTAGCTGTTCACAAGCCAGATGCAGTTCTCAGCCGAGAATTAGTCGGTACGATTGGAAGATTCGATCGACAGACAAATACTTTAACTACTGCCGATCTCGCTAGTCATCTGTATCCTACCGAACCGATTCATGTTGTCGATAAATTCGATGCTAACCGAGGCTGGATTGTCACAGTCGTCTATGATGGCAAAAATCATCAAAGTGAAGTCTGGATCTGTGACTGCGACAGGTTGGATGAATCGCCCGTGTGTCGATTGGGCTTACCCAGTGTGGTACCGATGGGTTTTCATGGCACCTGGAAAGGGAATTGAAATAATCTAATCCATATATAAAAAGCTGTTGTTTACTCGTTTAGTGAATTTGTAATATTTTTCGCCACCTCTATCAAATATTTTATGAAATCTGCGTACCCATTTGGACAACAAGTCTTGATGATGGCTAGATCTATTTGTGCTGCTAAATTCCATCTAATTTGAAGTGGACGTTGATTGTTAATTTCTAGATCGAGATATGTCGATTGAGCAATTGCATTGTCCAAAATATCCTTTGTATTGTCTAAATTCTCTGTATTATTAAATTGTTCGACTTCCACGCCCAACATGCTGGAAATTGTCTGAGTATCAGCTAACAACCATGCTTCAAAATTTTTTATTGCTAAACCACCCGTACTGCGATCGACAATCGATCGCTCATTATCATCTAAGTGATTATCACGAATGACTTTTAGTTCCGCTTCTAAATCAATCTGCCGTTGCAATAGTTTATCGTCTGCATCAACTACAATCACGATGATATCGACTTCCTCTGGTTTCCAAATACTAACTACCTGGGCTAGATATTTGCGATCGAGAATTGAATGTCCTCTCCGTAACGTCTTCTTCTGTGCTTCTTTGATTGATGGATGCCTATGGACAAAATCACAATCTGGCAAACCACAAGTGTTAAGTTCTCTTCTAATTAAGGTATGTAATGCACCTTCTTTTTCGCGTTCGATAATTTTCCCGCCTTCTTCTGGTTTGATATAGGGAATACTCGATCCCAATTCTGCTTCCCCCTCCGCAATTAGCCCAATCCTAAGTGGGCGCATCATGCTGGATTTCCTCCAAACACATTTGTAAACCAAAGTTCGCCCAAGTCTCTATCATAAGCTTCTAAAGCTTTCTGGAAGCGAACAGAGTCTGTCGGTAAAGCATGAACTTGAGTTTTACCCTCTTTATCTAGTTCGACAGCGCGAACTTGGTGTGGCTCGACATAGTTTAGCAAAACTGGTGAGTATGTCGTAATTAAAACTTGAACGGGATTACCAGTGATGCCTTCAGTGGAAACAATTTTTAATAGCTCTACCATCTTATGTAACAGCCACGGATGAATTCCATTTTCTATTTCTTCAAAACAAATAATACTTTGAGTATTTTCTTGATATAGCGCGGTTAGAAATCCTAGAATTCTTAATGTTCCATCCGATATATCAGTAGCAGGAATATGATGTTCTGAATATCTATCGATTAATTCTAATGAGAAAGATTGATTTTCTGTCCGCAGTAACGAAATTCTTTTGATGTTAGGAACAAGCCTGGTTAAACGGTGCTCTAATTCATTAAATCTATCTCTATTCGTCAGTAAAATATCTGCTAGAGCATAAGCGATTCCCTTTCCTGTTCTATCCATGCTACTAGCCAATTGATGGTTACTAGTGTTGCTTGATAAAGCTGTTGGGGAAAAATCATAGATACTGACTTGCTTCAATGAATTTGCAAGATGAGAATTTGGGTATCGATAATTAACTAGAAATTGTCGTAAATCTGCTGTTGTATTTTTTAGTCCAGTACCAGGATTTCCATCAGCCTCGATTGAAGCTGCCTGTTGAATATAATCAAAATTAATTGATATATCTGACATTAATGGAAATAATTCATTGTTTTCAGAGGATTCATTCTCTAAATAGCTAGAATCTTTAACATAGAAGGATAAGCGATCTAACTTTCCTTGCCAAAATTTGGATTCGACATATGGGGATTGACCAGTGGTTCCAAAAGATTCTAAGAAAAACTTCTTGACAAAAGTATTATCATTATTTGCAATAAGTCTTTGAAGAAAATTAGACAACACTACCAAAGATTCACAAATATTCGATTTCCCAGCACCATTCGGCCCAATGAATACAGTCAATGGTTCTAACTCAACTTCAAGATCGAAAAGACTTTTATAGTGCTGAACTCGTAGTTTATGTAACATCTCTTTTAGAGTAAACAGACTCAGTTAATAGTTTTTAAATAAAGTGATAATTATGAAAGAGCTAACCTATAGGCTGAGCGATCGGATCGATATTTTAATTAATTTAGATATATTTTAGCCCATTTAGTGTATTCACCCCTCAAAAACTATCCGCTCCTAAATGTTAGTAAGATTCTAAAATCTCAGTACTAACAATTAGGAGCGGTCTAGGGGGTCCGTTCACTGGAACCTGGCTGCCGGGAGAAACTCTTCGACGGAGCAGGAGTGAATCTAGATAGATGTAGAAAAAGACCTACAGATGACTAGAGGACAGTCCCGGCACTCAGCCGGCTAACTCCAGTTTCGAGACCCAAACGTGTACTACTCTCTATCATGGGCACCACCTCCAAATATAATAATTGGTTAGCTGTTCGGAACAACGAGTAATTTACTACCTGGACTTAATCTAACATAGGTACGGATAATTGACAATGACAATTCTGCTATTTATGGAGGCTGTGGATCGTAGTGGGCGCACAGCCAACGCCAACATCGATTCAAGTTCGATCTAGCCTACTGCGGTGGGCATTACCTCACCTTTAGCTTTGGCTTCACCTGTTTGGAGTCGATCGATGATTTCAATCATTTCTCGCTCGAATACTACTTGAGCGCGATTTGTTCGGCCACCTAGATACAATTTGCCATCCTTAGTTACCGCCCAAACTTGGGAATGTGAAAAGTAACTCATCACTACTCCTAGCATCAGTAACCCAAAGCCCAAATAAACGATCGGAATACCAGGATCGGCTTTAATTTGTAGTCCAGTAGCACCGATTAAATCGATAATTTTTAGCGTCACGCCATTAATCTCGATCGAGTTTCCAGCTCGGACACTCGAAAATAATTGTCCTTTGGTATCGTAAACTAGTAATGTTCCTTGTAAGTCCTTGGCTAGCAGCGAAACACCTTCACTCAAGTCTGGCTTAGTCGGAATCCAAGTTCCCCAAATCCGATTTTGAACCCCGTCCCCTAGTTGAGCCATCGGTAGTCTAAAGATCGGACTATTATTCAGTTGAATTTTTACTCCAGAGATCGACCAATCAGTTTGGTAGTAATAAACTCCTTGATATTTTAGTGGCTTATTGACATGGATTGTTTGTCGGTCGAGTTCTTTTTGACTAGTATTATCGACTACTGATAGATCGGAATAGAATTGATCTATCGTGCCCAATGGTGTATATTCAATCCAGAATCGATTAACTTTAACAGACCAATCTTTAGGTATTTGTCTATTTGACAACGGCCCAGCATCGAGAATATTTTTAACTTGAAAAGTTGTGCCACTCGGTACCATTTCTTGAGCAACAAAACCTGTCATCGCCCCCCACACGCCACCTAGTAAGGTCAAAATCATCCCGATATGAACGACAATCGGTCCAATCTTACCAACTAACCCTTTACGTGCATAGACTTTATCACCTTCTGTGAAAATCTTGTACTTCTTAACTGCTAACTGTGCGGTGAGCGCAACTAAATCTCGATCGTCAATCTCAGCACTCAGAGCTAACCGTTGAAAGAATTTAGGATTGTCATAAAACTTCCACTTCCGCGCCGACTTGAGCATCGGTAACTGAGTGGTAAAAGTACAAGTCATCAGACTAATTCCAAACAGAACTAAGAGTCCCAGATACCACCAAGTTCGGTATACATGGTCTAATCCGATAACTTGAATTACCTTCCAAGTCACAAAGCCAAATAATGCTGGATGTTCGGGATAATTAGCCTGATAAAATGCTGGCGTTTCTCCCTGCTCGATGACGGTACCAGTAATACTCAAAACTGCAATAATTAGTACTAAGGCGATCGCAAATTTAAGATTGGCGATAACTGGTACAATTTTCTTACGCCACCATTGTTGGGGCATTTGCCAGAAATTATTTGAAGTTACGTTAGATTCGATCGCCATTCGATTTTAGATTTTAGATTTTGGATTTTGGATTTTTAAGGCTATTTAATATATGGAGTGGGCACTTCCCACCAGTTAGATTTTAGCTATAGCAATCCTATTTTGAGCAGCTAGGTAGATGTAGACTGAGGTAGAGTGTGTTAGGCGCAAGCCGTAACGCACCACTATCTGCTGATATCGTTATTTAGGCGGCATAAGAATCGAGCTATTCAATTAGGTGCGTTACGCTGTCGCTAACACACCCTACGATCTTCTTACAAATTAAATAGGACTGCTACATCAACTATCAACTCTCAACTAATTTAAAAGTTAGGGATTCTAGTTAATAAGGAAAATACCCCAAACCCAATCAATAGCACACCACTAGTTGGGGTAATCCATCCAGACCATTTACGCACTTCCAATAATCTTTTGATTACTGCCGTAAATGTACCTGCTAATATTAATGGTGCCACATAACCAGATGTGTATGCTAAGAGAAATCCCGCACCCAGTCCAATGTTTCCAGTACTAGCTACCCAAGCCAATAGAGTTGCCAACACTGGCGTACTGCAAGGCGAAGCGACTAACCCAAACGTTACCCCCAGTAGATAAGAACGCGCTCCGTTGGGTAAATCTTTGGGAATCCAATCCATCCCGCCAAAATCGGGGAGTTGGAAGGGTAGAGCTTCGAGCAGATTTAACCCCATCAGAATTGCGACGATGCTGACAAAGATCGGCAATCCCAAGCCAATTTGACCGTAGATCTTACCAACTACCGCTGCAAAGATCCCTAATCCAGCCAGAGTTGTGGCGATTCCAGCGCAGAAAAATGTCGATTGGAGCGCGGCTTGCCAACGGCTTTGGTATTGATACCCACCAATGTAACCGATCGTAATCGGTAACATCGATAATGTGCAAGGAGTCAAACTGGTGAGCAATCCCGCTGAGAAGATCGTGACTACAGATACCCACGTAATCTGTGTCAATTGTTCGGTGACTAATCGATCGGCAAAGTGTTCGAGTTGATATAGTGTAGTCTGGATGTCAAGCATGAGGATAAAGTTCTAGAATTTTTACCAACAATAGTTAGCACATAGCTACAACTAGTTGCCGATCGAGCAAGAGTCATGAGATAATTGTAGACTGTGTTTATTTTATTCCCACGTTGGTGTAAAGAGTATGGCAGCCAAAAAGGGCGTTCGGATTATCATCACGCTGGAATGCACTGAGTGTCGTAGCAATACTGCTAAACGCTCGGCTGGTGTATCCCGCTATACAACTATGAAGAACCGTCGGAATACCACCGCACGGCTAGAGTTGAGCAAGTTCTGTCGCTATTGCAACAAGCACACGACACACAAAGAGATCAAATAGTAATTAGTATTTTTCGACTATTTACTCTCCACTATCCACTATCTTTCTAAAAAAATGGCTTATTTTCGCAAACGGTTATCACCCATCAAGCCCGGAGAACCGATCGACTACAAAGATGTAGACTTACTACGCAAATTCGTGACCGAACGTGGCAAGATTTTACCTCGGAGAATTACGGGCTTAACTTCCAAGCAACAACGAGATATGACTCTATCGATCAAACGTTCGCGTCAAATCGCTTTGATGCCGTTTATCAACGTTGAAGGCTAACTAGCTAGGGATGAGGAATGAGGGTTGCTAGCAGCTTAATGTTTCCAGCAAACTTCATACCTTCACATTCCTGCGCCAACACTAGTCACGATCTCGATCTTGACCTTACACTAGAGAAGACGCTGTCGATCGGCGATAGATACTAGATTTACAACCAAATAACACGTAACAACGCACCGTTACAAGGGAAGAGACAGGGGTGGAGAAGGGAACTCTAGTTGAATTTTGGCATAATGGAGAACGTCGTTTAGCCATTGCCGATCGTCCAGAAGGAAAAAAACATTGGATTGCGATCGATAATCGGACTCAATCGCATACGCTCCATCCGCGCGACATCACCTATGAAGTTGCGGGAGTTACTTGCAAACAACCAGCAGAAATCGATAAATTTACCACCGCAGTCGCACCAAATATCGACCCCGACAGCTTGGAAGTAGCTTGGGAAATGTTGGTAGAAGATGGGGAAACTATCGATCCGCCGACTTTGGCTGACTTATTATATTCCGATCGCACTCCGGCTTTATGTTACGCTGCTCACGTTCTGCTCTCAGACGATAAGGTTTATTTCAAGAACAAAAAAGAAGATAAATACGAAGCCCGCAATCGCGCCCAAGTTACCGAACTCAAACACCAAGCCACTGTCAAAGATCGACGCGAGGGCGAACAGCAAGGATTTATCAGCCGCGTTCAGCAGCAATTAGCAGGTACGCCCGTCGAGTGGGAAGATACCGACAAACAGCGACTAGAAGTCTTTGAAAAGTATGTGCTCAATCCCGATCTTCCGCCGCAAAAACTGGGCGAATATCTGACAGCTCTCAACCGCACACAATCTCAGCCATCAGTATTCTCGCTGCTCGTGGAATTGGGTTGGTGGAGTATCCATGAAAATCTCCATCTGCGTCGTTCTCAGACTCCCCTTCACTTCTCACACAAGATGCAAACTGTGGCGCATGAATTACTAACTAATCCACCTATCGATCTCGACGAAACCAGCCGCCGCGATCTGACACACCTGAAAGTCTACACGATCGATGATGAGAGTACTCAAGAAATCGATGATGGATTGAGTGTGGAAATTTTGCCAGATGGGCGACAAAAGTTGTGGATTCATATCGCCGATCCCACTCGGTTATTATCGCCTGAGGATGAATTCGATCTAGAAGCGCGAAAAAGATCTGTCACAATTTATCTCCCCACGGGGATGATTCCGATGTTTCCGCCCGACCTGGCTACAGGCCCCATGAGCTTGCGGCAGGGACAAAAGTGTTGCGCGTTGAGTTTTGGGGTAATTCTCGATCCGAACGGTGCCGCAAGCGAATATGAGATAACTCCGAGTACGATCGAACCGACTTATCGCCTGACTTATGAAGACGTTGAGGAAATGCTCCAATTACGGATTCCTGGCGAGATGGAAATCGAGTCAATCGCTCAAGCTTCCAAACTCCGCACTCAGTGGCGACTATCGCAAGGCTCGATCAATATCAACATGCCAGAGTCTACAGTGAAAGTGAGTGAGGGTGAAGTCTCGATCGATCTGATCGAAGACAATCGTGCTCGCAAACTAGTTGCGGAAATGATGATTTTGGCTGGAGAAGTCGCGGCTAAATACGGACAAGACAATTCCCTCCCCCTCCCCTATCGCGGACAACCCCAACCCGAACTACCACCTGAAGAAGAACTAATTCTGATCCCAGTTGGGCCTGCACGTTCCTGTGCCATCCGTCGCTGTATGCCCCGGAGTGAAATGGCAACTACGCCATCTAGACACGCTAGTTTGGGTTTAAACACCTACTCGCAGGTAACATCACCAATTCGACGTTATACAGATTTACTCGCTCATTACCAAATCAAAGCACACCTGCGCGGCGATGAATTACCTTTCACCGTCGAACGATTGCAGGAAATCATGCTGGGATTGGGGACGAATATCTATGAAGCGATTATGGTGGAACGTCAAACCAATCGCTATTGGACACTAGAATACCTCAATCGATCGGGCGATCGTGAGTGGGATGCTTTATTCTTACGCTGGTTACGCGAAGATGAAAGTCTCGCGCTGATTCTGATCGAAGAATTGGGAATTGAGTTAGCGATGAAGTTCAATCGGTGGATAGGTGCAGGCGAACAGATCCAGGTGCAAGTCGCCTTAGTCGATCCACGTCAGGATATCATTCATCTGCGCGAAGTCACTAATCAATCGATCGATTCGAGTAATTAACCCAAGTTGCTATCTATTACCCAAGCGGTTAGAAACCGCTCCTAGTGCTGCAAAGTCCGGTTGTTGCCGCGAGCGGCAAAAGTCCGCCTACGCGGACTTGTTTATTAGTCCGCGTAGGCGGACTTTGCATCATGAGCCACGATTTCAATCGTTGGCACTCCTGTTAATATTTTAAGGTAGTGTCTAACACTACGAACTATGGCAAAAAAACAGAAATTTCCTCATTTACTCGGCTCAAAATGGACAGCTACCCAAAAGATGTGGGGATGGCGACACTTTCAAGTAGTCAATCGCAAACATGATGGCAAGTGGATATTTGCCGAGATGGTATCATCTTGCGATCCTGACGTGAGATTTTGGATCAATGCCCAAGCGATCAAAGATACCAGCCAATGGAAACCAGGTTGGCAATCTCTGGCGGAAATGGGATTAGGCAATAACGATGAGTTGGTGCTTATAGAGTAAGATTGGGTTGCTCAACAAATAGAGTGCCTAGTCTAGACCCAGGGTACCCACGAGGGGCACCCCTAAAGGTTAATTGTGTAGGGGTGCCCCTCGTGGGTACCCTCAGATCTACTAGTCTTTATGTATTGGTGCAAGGTGTGAGAATACCTAACCCCTAAAGCCTAATCCCCAAAACCTAAAGCCTAAAGCCTAAAGCCTAAAGCCTAAAGCCTAAAGCCTAAAGCCTAGCCTAAAGCCTAAAGCCTAATCCCTAATACCTAAAGAATGTTTCGTCTCGCCAGTCAAATCGAAGCCATCTTATATCTCAAGGGACAAGCCCTAGATTTAGCCTTTATCGCTGAGTGTGCGGGGTGCGATCGAGATGCCGCCGAAACTGCGATGATCGAGTTGATGGATGATTACAACCATCGCGATAGTGCGCTAGAAGTCGTCGAAACACCCCAGGGTTATACACTCCAATTGCGGGCTTCATTCCAAACTCTGATCGACAAAATGATTCCGCCCGAAATTGGTACGGGTGCGCTGCGAACTTTAGCCGCGATCGCCATCAAAGGATCGATTTCCCAAACCGATCTGGTAGAATTGCGCGGTAGTGGTGCTTATCAGCACGTTCAAGAACTAGTCGAAGTAGGATTCGTTCGCAAACGCCGTCAACAGGGGAGTCGCTCTGCACTATTGCAGGTGACTGACAAATTTCACCGCACCTATGAACTCAATGACTTACCGATACCACAACTAGCCGTAGCCGCTACTCTGGCTACTCCGGCTGATGAGATCCATCGGGTGGATTTCACTACCGAGTCAGAATAGATCGTGTATAATTAGCAGCCTACTCGTAGCCCATCTTGCTGTGCCTTCAACTTAATATTGAGTGGGTGAATGCGGATAACCGTTCTGAGGGCATAATAATACCAGTAATATTACCAATCCGATCGACTCGATAAGACAGTATCATAAGAATATCGAGTTGTTCTTGCGACCCTCCTCAAAAGGGAATCGTCTAAACTAAACCAATTACCACCTCGATCCTTCTAAGCAATAATGGCATTTAACTCTGATTTTCTGGAACGCAAATCTGAAGATGCTCAAGTAAATAACTTACTCAAGTATCTCCAACATCAATCCCCAGAAGTCTTAGCCCAAATCGCTAAGGCGACAACCCCTCAGGTAAAAGATATTATCACCCACAACATTCAGGGATTGCTCGGAATGTTGCCCAGCGAAGGCTTTGGTGTTCAAGTCACCACAGATCGTGACAACCTAGCCAATCTCCTTGGTTCGGCGATGATGACTGGATACTTTCTACGCCAAATGGAACAGCGGATGGAACTAGAAGATATGTTAATGGGTTCTAGCTCGATCGAACAAGAGTAAAGCTACCCCTACAAAGCACCTGTAGGGGGTGCCTTTGCTGTATAACCTAAGTTGTGACCTTAGCAGTCTAGGCACCTTGAAGTAAGACTAATACGTATCTCGCCGCAATATTGATTAGGCTAGTCTGCGTAGGTGGACTAGTTAGACTTGGTAGTAAACGAGCGATTTTAATAATTTCACTTGTCCATACAAAACTGGTAAAATAAGTCTCCATCCTCAAAAGGCTGTTGATTGGAGAGGTTTCTGAGCCAATTATCATCAATTAATCTTTGACCGAGGGCAACAGCCTGATGACGATCGATCGCTAGTCTAGTACACATCCAATCTACTCCTTCTCTGCCAATCAGACAGCGGAGATAGGGTAGCCGAAAACTTTGAGATCGATTCTCGATCTTGACTCCTTGGGGAGAGCGCATTTCCTGAACTAATTGAGCTAAGTTGAAATACTCAACTATCTCGCGCGCCGATTCAACTACTTTAATAATGTATCGATCTTCATGCCAGATCGTCACAATATCTCTATCCTCTACTAGTAGGCAAGCCACTGCGGGTTCTGGATCGAGATAACTGCGGCGCATTTCTGTAATTGCTGCCTGACGCTGCTGTTGAGGGTAGGAATTACCACGCACAAATAAATTGCTTTGATAATTTACCCCGTTCACGATTTCTGATGTAGTGCCAAACTGACGTACGAGTTGACAATAACTTACGTCTTGTGACTTGAGTAACATGTCACCTGATTTCCTAATGGGACTAAATTAAATTTATGACCGACGATCGATGATATCGGCAGTGAATGATGCCCTAACAGTAGAATAGCCGTTGGCTATTTGAGTGAGCGGATTAGAGATTGCTATCGACCTCGATATTAATTAATATACCCCTCGATCTGGTCGATGTTAACTTGATAAAAATATCTTGGTAGCGATCGCTACCAAGATCCGATCGACTGTTCTAATAGCCTTGATGGTTGCTAGATCGAGCTTAACCTTTAAAGGGCAGGCGTGAATCACCGCTCCTACGAGTTAGCGTTACCCCTCGTCACCCAGATCGGCGATCGAGATTTAGTTATAACCAGGGGGCAAATCTCGTTGGGCAAATGGCATCGAGCGGCGGAGATAATCTAGAGCGTACTTGATATTTTCACCAGGATCGACAGCAATCCAGCCATCAGGAGTCGATACCCTGATTTCATAGTGTAAGTGAGGGCCAGTTGAGTTGCCTGTGCTGCCTACTCGTCCGATGACAGTACCTTGTTCGACGATCTGACCTGGTTGGACAAAAATTTCGGACAGATGACCGTAGAGAGTCTGCTGAACGCCATTGTGTTGAACCACAATTGCTTTACCATAACCACCTACCCAACCGGAAGACACGATCGTGCCAGATCCGGCAGCAACAACAGGTGCGCCAGTCGGTGCGCCAATATCGATGCCGGAATGAAAGCGGCGACTACCTGTAATTGGGTGCGTCCGCCAGCCAAAGTTGGATGTCGTTGGTGCGGGAGCGGAGAGTGGATAAATTAGCTCCGACAGCTCATTTTGCCCAATGTTGGCGAAGGCTACAGGGGATTGTGATGGGCGGACACTGGGAATCGTGGATACGGTTGGGACTGTTTTAATCTCACTAATTTGGGGCAATCGAGCCACTGGTTGGACTTCAATCCGCTGAGTTTTGGGAGCGGGTACGAGAATCTCGATCGAGCCTGCGGTGATAATGTCCATCGATCTTGGCTCTGACTGGGCAGTGAGCGTTCCCATTGCGGGGGACTTCATTGGTGTGATGCCAGCCAATGATGTTCCTGGAGTAGAAATTGTCGGACGCTGCGGCGCAGTTGAAATCGCTCTAGATCGATCGAGCCGTGGCGAGATAGATTTAGCTGTTGGGAGGCTCACAACTTTTGGTACTACTCGATAACCATAGATTTGTCGCTCTGTGGCAACAATTTCAGCCGATGTCGATGCGTTTTGGAGTGCCTGTGCTTCCGCTTTAGATGTAGATATTGGTTTGAGATCTGCCCAAACAACTCCAGTGCTCCCAATAAAGCCAAGACTAACGAGCCAAGCGACAATCTCTAATAGTAGAGGATTTCGGAAAAAGATACTCAACCGAGGCTGGTGGTATAAGTGATGCGATGTTTTTTCTGCCTTGCTGCTCATAATTATTTGTAATTTAACGCAGTCATTGTTCAGAACTATTTATCCGCTTTGGCATCGCAAAACTAATTAATTTCGGATGTCCAAAGTCCCTAATCGTAGCCCAATGTGAATGTACCAGGTACGAGATAGGTTTCAATTATCTCTGTGGCAGTCGTGAAACCGATGCGTAACTCTCCTTGTGGCGAGATGCCCAAAACGGTGCCTAACTTACCATTCACTTTTACTGAGCGTCCACGAACAGTGAGTAGTTCTAGATAGTCCAACAGCAAACTGTCGATCGTTACTGGAGTGCAACGTTTGTACCCGCTTATGATTCCCCTAATAGTACAGCTTGTTAACATCTCGATCGAGAAATTTCGGTAATTTGGCTGATAATCATTACTGGGAGCTAAATTTATTGCCTTATCCCCGATTGAGTTAGCATAATTAATACCTACCCCCACGATCGCCGATTGAACTTTACCATGAGAAATCCGAGTTTCGGTGAGAATTCCTCCGAGTTTTCGATCGGCTAGCATCAAGTCATTCGGCCATTTAATCGCGACTGGAATCCCTTGTAGTCTCAATTGATGAACGATCCCCCAGATAATCCCGATCGTCAATTGATGTATATCGATCGCTTGTAAGTCTGGAGATATTAATAGTGATAGATACAAGCCACCTTCAGCGGAATCCCATTTTCGCTCTCTTTGTCCGCGTCCGGCTGTTTGTTTTTTAGCAATAACGATCGTGCCCACAGCCACATTTTCTTCGGTAACTAATTGAGATAGTTTTTCATTAGTTGATGTCAGGATATCAAAGATATGAATATTGAAATCTAAGCCTAAAGAACGATCTTCTGCTAGCAAATCTAGTATCTTTTGACGATCCATGAATCCTAATCCCCAATATTCAATAACTCACATTTTGCATCAAATCACCATCCACCATCCACCATTCACCATTCACCATCCACCATTCACCATTCACCCCCTACGCTAGATGTCTGAGGTGACACTGGTCAAGGATTAAGTTATTTCTATAATTTCTGTATAATCAAAGTCATTTGGGCTACGCTGGATCAGAGGATACCGATGATGATTTAGCTCCAAATAATCTTCAGGACAATCTAACTTAGAAGTATAGTAAGTCAATATATATTGCCGACCAATTTTTGGCTGCATTTCGGTTTCGACTTCATCGCGCCATTGGGTCTTGGTTACGAGTACAACGAGTTGATTGGCTAATTGAGGCAAGATCTGGGAGATCTGGCGGCGGGAGATGCGATCGAGACTGCCAAATGGGGAGTCCATGACGATCGGAAAGGTATTGCTCTGGGGTACTGCTAACAATTTTTGCTCGCTCCAGTCTTGGACGCGAACGGCTTGGCGTTTACGATAAGAGTCGATGATGCCACCGATAAATGAGAGGCTAAGAATTTGATTTTCTCCTGTCGATGCGGCGACAGTGGTTTCGACACCTCTAGTAGTTTCAACTAATATTAGTTCGTATTTTTCAGTGATTTTAGGTAGATATGGAGTGGCAGAAATTGATTGAAAGATTTGTTGAACGCGCTGTTCGAGTTCTAGCCGGAATTGTTGTTCTTGCTGATGACGCATCATCGTTAATTGGGCGATCGCTGTTGTAGTTGCTTGGATACGACGATGAGCTAAACCTTGACGATCTTGATTGATTTGTTGTTTGGCGATCTGCTTGGCTAGTGATTGAATCTGTCCTTCCAGGTGGATAACTTGCTGCTTGTGCTGACCTTGAGTGAGTGTTAAGTCACGGACTTTAATACCGATCTCGTCAAGCCGTTTCTGAAGGTTGCTAATCTCACTATTAGTATCTTGACGGAGTTGAGATTCGAGATTGTCGATACCGATCTCTAGCTGACTAATTTCCGCTCTAGCCGTAGTGACAATTTGCTGCTGAAGGGCGATCGCTTGCCAAAATTCGCGATCTTTAGTTTGGAGATCTTCAACTTGAGTAATCAACCGCATGGTGGTCTCTTCAATTACGGCAATACTGGCACGAGCCAGCCAAGTTTGTACTTGAGTATAGGCGGGAGTATTAGGAGTTAATTTCGTACCGCATAGACAGTTTTGGTGCTGAAGGAGTTGACTGAGAAATTCGCGAGAGATCCCTTGATTTAGTTCGCCGCGATCGCGCAATTCGGCGACAATATTCTGAAAATCTTGAGTGAGATCTGTCAGTAATACAGTATAAGCTTGAGTTGAGATCGACTGTTTTATCGCTGTCTGTGCTTGATGGAGTTGGGTTTGGTGGATCGCTTTAGTCCGCTCTAATTCTTGCCGTTGTAGTTGGGTGGCTTTGGCGGCAGTAAGTTCGAGTAGATATCGATCGATTTCTTGCTCGATCTGGTTGAAGGTGGCGATCTCCTGACTGATTTCAGCTTCGCGTTGCTGGATCCCATCGATCTCTTGTTGACACTGCTGCTGAGATTTGAGCAACTCTTTGGTAGTCGTATCGCCAATTTGGGCAAGCTCAGTTTCTAGCGTCTTTTTCGCTTTGCCCAAATGCTCGATCGATCGATTCAGTACTTCCACACCGAGGAGAATTTTGGTAGCTTCAGCAATTTCGAGTCTTTTATCCTGACGGACGATTTGCTCGATCCGTTCGCCATCAAAAAAGAAATATTGATGTAGACTTGCGGGTAAGATTCTCCCGATAATTTCGTCAGGCGGTTGTTGAGGATGGAGCCATTTACCATCCGCATCACCAATGTATAGATAGAGCAACTCATTGTTGACGACGTTTACCCCAGTTTGCTGCTTGTAAGCGCGACACATCCGTTTGGCACGATAACGCTTTCCCTCATGTTCCCACGCAACTTCCACCCAACAATCGATCGCACTACCAATATCTGCTTCAGCGATGGCGCGTTTACTAACTAACTGTTGGGATTCGGCAAAGGCGGCAGTAAATTT
Organism: Chamaesiphon sp.; assembly: GCF_041737865.1. Lineage (NCBI taxonomy): Bacteria > Bacillati > Cyanobacteriota > Cyanophyceae > Gomontiellales > Chamaesiphonaceae > Chamaesiphon > Chamaesiphon sp. The sequence goes on along the minus strand of NZ_JBGSQZ010000013.1, from coordinate 37,226 downwards.
TTCGTAGAGTACCCAGGTAAAGGCATTGAGGATCGTCGTTTTACCTGCGCCATTATTGCCGTGAATAATCGTGGTGTTGCGCTCATCGTCAGTAGCCAGGTGGATTTCAGGAGTTTCACCATAAAACTGGCGAAAATTGCACAGGCGAATTGTCGTCAGTTTCATACGATGACTTCTTTAATGATTTTGAGGATATCATCATTAATTGGTGAGTTTTTTTTGCGATCGAGGCGATCTTTTTCAAGTTGGAGGACGCGCTCGATGATTTGCCGGACTTCGGGTGTAAGGTTTTGGGTCATGTTACTGAGTAGCGATTTGGTACCAACGTTGAAACGCCGGATTCTGGGCAAACTAATTGGGTGGAACTAAAGCCCGAGGCGAACCGTCTAATTTTATACTCGCAACAATTATTATCTCACATGAAAAAGCTTTTACTCCTACCCGCAATCCTCGCTAGTCTCATCGCGGCGGCAATTACTCAAGCTCCTACAGCAGCTATGGCTGGTGGTATCGGCAACAACTACATTGCGCCCGCAGTTGGTTTTGGTGGCGGACAGACTGTATTTAGAGTCGATAGTAAGTTGGGTATTGCTGACTATGTTTCGCTCCGCCCTTTTATCACATTTCCATCTGGTGGCACCGAGTTTGGTACTAGTCTGACTTATGACTTCGATCTGCGTCAAGCATCGATACCCATTACCCCATTTATTGGTCTGGGTGTGGGTTTCCAAACAGGTGGCTCAAATAGTAGAACCACTGGTTTCGCCCAAGTTGGTGCAGACCTCAACGTCAGCGAAAGCATTGCCTTGTTAGGTTCGGTGTCGATTCCATTTGACAGTAATAATCGTAGCACCAGCGTCATCTTGGGTGCTGGCTTACGATTCTAACTTCAGCTTAAACTTTAGAGGGCGGGCATAAAGCGGAGCAATCCTACAGATTGATGTTGTTGGCAGGAACTTAAGTGGGTTCGATCGAACCCATTTGATTCTAGTCATCATTTCGATCCACACTCGGATCGATCGCCAGTTCATAAATACTTTGCCCCTCATGATGCTTGAGTGCGGTATATTTACTCACACCCACACGTTGAGCGTGATAGATGCCAGCATGTCCAGAGCACAGATAGCTACAGATACAAGCAATCCCTGCATAGACACCGACAGGATCGCCAAATAATTCGATCGCCATGACGGTCGAAGCCAATGGCGTATTTGCGGCTCCAGCAAACACGGCGACAAATCCCATCCCAGCTAGTAATGTTGCGGGTAATATCGTTAGTGGCGCGATCGCATTGCCCAAGGTTGCGCCAATATCAAATAGTGGCGTTACCTCACCCCCTTTAAATCCCGCCCCCAAACTTAGTGCAGTAAACCCAATTTTGGCCGCAAAATCCCACGGTGGCAGTTGAGTATTAAAAGCACTGAAGATCGTCGGAATACCTAAGCCAATATACTTAGTCGTACCGAGAAGCCCAATCGCGATCGCGACCAAAATTCCACCGACGAAAGGGCGTAAGGGCGGATAACTAATTTTGGCTTTGAAGTAACTATTAATTCTATCTGTCAGTTTGGCAAACAACATCGCGGTGAGTCCAAATACTGCGCCTGTGACAATAGCTGTCAGCAGTCCCCAAATTGTCAATTCGGGGACGAGCGGGATTCGGTACACTTGATGGTGCAATCCCCATGCTAGGGTAACTCGATCGCCAACGATCGCCGCGATCGCACAAACAAATAATCCGTCGTAGTGAAGCTTCCCAAATGCTAATACTTCCAGCCCAAACAACATTCCCGCTAAAGGTGTCCCAAATACGGAAGCAACTCCACCGCTAATCCCTGCCATCAGCACGAGCCGCCGCTGTGCGCCACGCCATCGAGAAATATGTATGAGTCGATCGGCTAAAGCTCCACCCATCTGTACCGCGGTGCCTTCTCGTCCCACCGATGCCCCAAAGACATGGGCGATCGTCGTCCCTAATAATACCAACGGTATCATCCGCAGCGGCACTACTGTCTGCGGATTGTGAATTTCTGCAAGCAACAGATTATTACCTGATTCGACACTTTTACCTAAATAATGGTAAAGCAGTCCACTCGACAACCCGCCCAAGGGTAGTAACAGTAAGATCCAATCGTGGGATTGTCGCCAATCTGTCGCCCACTGCAAGATAAATAGGAGGGCGGCTGATGATGTACCAGTCAGGATCCCGATCGCACATCCAATCGAGAACCATTCGATCGCAGCGCGAATAGCTTGAACTGGTTTGAGTCGCCGCCACTGAGTCATATATTTTATAGATACTTGCCATATTGTCGCGATCGGGTGGCGATCCTGTCCTCATCTGAGTAACCGAGCCAAATTGCTAGTATAAACGATCGCAAGTTATTACCGATCGGGCATAATTGCGATATCGACGAGGTAATATAGAGGTTGTCATCGCTCGACGCTGTTAGTAATGAACATTCCTCTGAGATGGCGGTAACTGTAGCTCGTTCCATCTAGACAACTTTCAATTTAGGAGCAAAAAATCGAAATGCAATCACGCGCAGTCCGAGAAGGTTCAGTTGGATTGATGCTCATCGCTGGGGTAGGAGTCTTTGGGGCGATTTTCTTGTGGCTCAAAGGACTGACACCTGGAAGTCAGACTTACAATATTATCGCGCAATTTGCTCAAGCACCAGGACTTCAGATTGGCGGTGTCGTAAGATTTCGCGGCATTCGGGTTGGTAAAATTTCCAAAATCGAACCTGGTGTCAATGGGGTTGAAGCCGTAATGCAGATGGACGATCCCAATCTGATAATTCCTAAAGATGTGAATGTACGAGTCAGTCAAACTGGGCTAATCGGCGAACCAGTTATCGAAATTACCCCTCGGAGTAAGACTCCAATTAATACTACTTCGCTTGCTAAAGCATTGGATAGTAAATGCGATCGCAATCTGATTCTTTGTAATAATACTAAGATCAATGGAGAGATCGGTGCGAGTTTCAATGAATTGATCGAACGGGGCACAAAATTAATTGAGTTGTACAATAATCCTGAGGTGGTGAGAAATCTCAATAATACGCTAGCTAAGACAGGAGCAGCCGCCGAAGATTTCTCGCGATTGAGTAAAAGTCTAAATAAGGTAAGTAGTGATTTTTCGAGTTTACCTAAATCTGTCGAGTCTGGATTAAAAAATTTATCAGTTAAGGCGAATACTTTAACGACATCAATCGATCGAACTAGTACCAAACTCGGTCAAAGTGCTGATAAATTTAATGTTACTGCCGCCCAATTAACAGCAACGGCGGCTGAATATAAGAAATTAGCAACATCGCTCGATAGTTTAGTTGTAGAAAATCGTCAAACATTCTCATCTTCCTTAAATAACTTTGATAAACTTAGCCTCGATCTACGCAAAACAGTCAATCAAATAAATCCCTCGATCGTCAAACTTAACTCGACACTATCGAAAGTAAATACAGACAAATTGGTGAAGGATTTAGAGAGTGTATTGAGTAATGCCAATCAAACCACGCTCAATCTCAAAGGTGCTACAGCTAACTTAAACGATCCGAAAACTGTGTTGATGTTGCAACAAACATTAGATTCTGCTCGGTCGACATTTCAAAATACTCAAAAAATCACAGCAGATCTAGACGATCTCACAGGTAGTCCAGAGTTTAGATCCAATCTGCGGAATTTAGTCAATGGTTTGGGGAAATTAGTTTCCTCCACCGAGCAATTGGAGCAGCAAGTTAAACTAGCCCAAACGATCGAGCCACTTAATAGATCGCTCGATCGTATTAGTCGATTACCAATCCCAAATTCTTCAGGTCAAAATTTTGTTAGCCCAAATTTTAACAATCCGATCGTCCAGGGGAAAGAATCTACTACAGGTGGTGATGGTAAGATTACTATTCCCGATCTTATTAACAATCTTCCGCCAACGCCAACACCAACTACAAACCCAAAAAATTAGCGATTACTCACATCTTGCACCAGCACCTTGCTACACAATTAACCTGTAGGGGTGCCCTAGATCTACGTTTGATTAGAGTATTTTATAGTGATGCCAATACTTCTCGGTTAAGAACTGCTGACGATTGAAATCGCAGCTAGTGATGCAAAGTCCGGTTGTTGCCGCAAGCGGCAAAATCCTGCCTTCGCGGACTACCTAGTTTTAGCTTAACCGAGAAGTATTAATAGTGATGCAACATGAGCTTAAACAGTTGCCGCTTCCGTTCCGGTGTCACCGTAGCAACTGCGCCAACCCCCGCTAGTTGCTTTGCAACAGCCAAATACCACTATTGGTAATACCCGAATCATCGGGAGTTACTAACAGAAAATGTAAGCCGTGTACGAGCCGTTTCCGCGCTTCATAAAGTTTAGCGGCTTGACTGACTTCTGAATCGTTGAATGTTAGCATTACCCATCGATCGGCTAAACCTGCATCCAGAACTAAACCACCAGGATCGTCACCTAAATAATTAAGACTCACAGGCTCGGTTTCGGCGATCCACCGCGCTAACCGCATCGATTGTCTACCCCCGTAAATAATTACGCCAGGGATGGCTACATTAGCTCCTAGCCCCCAATGCGGCGGTAATAAATAGTCTGGCATCGAGACGATCGGCAGGGGTCGATCGGCAAAATCTGCTACCAATTGTCCGGCGGTGAGCGTCACAAACTGCCACTTTTCACCCACTAAATAATCGGGAATCGGTAATGGTGGTGGCGACTCGATCGCTAGTGGTTGATAATTAGAACCACCATAATTTTGAACCTGCTGTTGCAACAATTTTTTCAAAGCAACCGTTCGCCGCGTTGCGACTACTTCAATCCCTAATTTCGCAGCAGCAGTCTGAATTAATCCCCAACTTTGCGGGCGAAAAACTTGGATAACTTGGGGTAATTTGTCTGTCGCAGCTAATTTTAACTGTGCCGCAATCCACTCAGAATTTACCTGCTTTTGGGAACAGATCGCCGTGTGGAACCATCCCCCGTCCGCCGCACAGATGACTAGTTCCCAGATGGTTTCTCCCTGTTCGTTTTGCTGAGGACGACTAGAAATATCTGCTTGCCAAATAGCCATGTAGAAAATGGGGGATAGGGGATCGGGATTGAGGTAAACTAGGCATTGTTAAGAGTCTCATCCCAAGCATGGAAATCACCTGGCGATCGGTCAAAACATACACTGATATCCTCTATCATAAAGCCGATGGCATCGCAAAAGTGACCATCAATCGTCCTGAAAAGCGAAATGCTTTCCGTCCGCAGACAGTATTTGAGATGTACGATGCTTTTTGTGATGCGCGAGAAGATACTAGTATCGGCGTGGTATTGCTCACAGGTGCAGGCCCCCATACAGACGGTAAATACGCCTTCTGTTCTGGTGGCGACCAATCGGTGCGCGGACAGGGGGGTTATCAGGGTGCCGACGGGATTCCACGCCTAAATGTGTTGGATCTCCAACGGTTGATTCGATCGATGCCCAAGGCAGTAATTGCTCTAGTTGCGGGTTATGCGATCGGTGGCGGTCATGTGTTACACCTGATTTGCGATCTGACAATTGCTGCTGACAATGCCATCTTCGGACAAACAGGGCCGAAAGTAGGCAGTTTTGATGGGGGATTTGGGGCGAGTTATTTGGCGCGGATTGTCGGGCAAAAGAAGGCGCGCGAAATCTGGTATCTGTGCCGTCAATATGACGCTCAAGCAGCCTTAGATATGGGCTTAATCAATTGTGTGGTACCTGTAGACCGATTGGAAGCTGAAGGGGTAGAATGGGCACAGGAGATATTAGCTAAAAGTCCGATCGCGATTCGCTGTCTCAAAGCCGCTCTCAATGCTGATTGTGATGGACAAGCTGGTTTACAAGAACTGGCAGGTAATGCCACTATGCTCTACTATATGACCGCAGAAGGTGCTGAAGGTAAGCAAGCATTCTTAGAAAAGCGACAGCCAAATTTCCGGCAGTATCCCTGGTTGCCTTAGATAGCGGTACTGAAAATAATTCTAGAGCAGAAATATCCGATCGACGTAAAAGCGACGCATCGACCTGGAGGAGACCTCCAGGTCGATGCGTCAAGACAACGACAAGACAGCGCACAAAGCAGGCTTTTGCCGCGAGCGGCAACAACTGGACTTTGCTTCATCTGCCCCGATTTCAATCGAGTGCGGTGCTTAAACGAAGCAAATATCCTTAACCCGAACTGGCGTTACTTAGGTGCAGCTTGTTCCTTTGATTGCATTCTCCGTAGCCGAATTTCTTGCTCGACAACTTGCTGCTTGAGCAGTTCGAGTTGAGTTTGGGTAATTTGTTTTTGAGATTCAAGTATTTGGGTTTCTGATTTGAGTTTTGCCATCCGCGCATTGTGATCGTCTGTGCGCCCTGGCTGATAGGTAATTCCTATATATAAGGTCATATTCCGACCATCGTAGGTATTAAGTGCGCCGCCCAAATTCAGACCAAAGTCATTTTCAGTATTGATCGGATTCTGAATTACAGGACTGAGTGGAATATTGGGATAAAGATTATTAATCTGCTGGCTATTGGCCTGACCACCATTACTAAGATTATTATTTTGATTGGTTTGGGCGTTGGTGTTCCCATTAGAGTTATCACCGACGCTAGAATTTTGGTTAGAATTTGCAGTCTGAGCCTGACTAATACTAGTTCCAACCAAGAGCCAGGAGATAATTAATGCGGCTGTAGATAATTTTTTCATGCGTGTCATATCGAGATATTGGATCGATAAATATGTCCAATCTTAACTTACACACAAATAGCCCAAAAATTTACACTTACTCAAATAGTGCCTCAAAAGTCTAATTGTGAGGTTTCTGGGTGCAAGCTGCTGGGGTTAAGAAGCTCGCAGACAGAACTGCTGAGATCCCCTCAACCCCAGCAGTTACATGAAATTTATGAGAGTTAAGGGGTTAACGAAAGCCACACACTCCATTCCCCTTGAGATCTGACATCTTTTTTAATTAGCCCAAAGCTTGCTGGATGCGTGGCACCGCCAAATGATGTTGGTGTAATAGCAGCAAAGACTGGATCAGATCTGGGCCGTGAACTTCGCCTGTAAGGGCAGCACGGAGACTTTGCATGACTACACCTTTTTTAACATTTTGCTCTTTTGTCACTTGTTTAATCAGCTCCTGTGCCTCAATCTCGGTAAAATCTGACTTGGCTTGCATCGCTGTCAGGAGACTAGTTAAAACTTCCTTAGCACCTGGTTGAGCGATTTTGGTAGCAGCTTCTTCATCAAGCATCACGGTATCTGTAAAGAATACGCGACTGATTTCGACGCACTCATCTAAACGTGCCAAACTAGCACCGATCAGGCTGGTAAGCTGAAGTAACCACGATCGATCTGCATCTGGATCTAATTTGAATCCCGCAGCTTGCCAATAGGGAATTAATTCTGGTAATAGCTGCTCGGCGGGCATCGCGTGGATATACTGACTATTAATCCAGTTGAGTTTATCCCAATCAAATTTTCCCCCAGCTTTATGCACTCGATCCAAATCGAACTGTGGAGCTGCTACATCGAGCGTAAACAACTCCTCAGCATCCGGTGACGACCAACCCAAGAGCATCATATAATTGACCAATGCTGGTGCGATATAGCCCATCTGCTTGAAATCATCGATCGAAGTTACGCCATCGCGCTTCGAGAGTTTCTTGCCTTCGTCACTCAAAATTAGGGGCGTGTGGGCAAAGGTGGGAACTGCGACACCCAACCCTTCATACAACAAGATTTGTTTGGCTGTATTGGCAATGTGATCCTCACCGCGAATAATGTGGGTAATCTGCATATCGATATCATCGACGACTACCGCTAGATTGTAGAGTGGTTGTCCTAGATCGTGTTCGTCAGCAGCGCGGGAAATCACCATATCGCCACCCAAATCGCTACCTTTCCAGGTAACTTCATCTCGAACCAAATCTAGCCACGTAATTTCGCGATCGTCATCAATCTTAAACCGGATTACTGGACGACGACCTTCGGCGATAAAGGCGGCTTCTTGTTCGGGAGTGAGATCGCGGTGGCGGTTATCGTAGCGTGGAGCTTGATGGTTGGCTTCCTGTGCTGCTCGGAGCGTATCAAGTTCTTCAGTGCTAGTGTAGCAACGATAAGCACTACCATTGTCTAATAAGGTTTGAATCGACTGACGATATAAATCTAGGCGTTGGGATTGGAATAATGGCCCTTCATCCCAATTTAAACCCAACCACTGCATACCATCGAGGATATTTTGAGTGTATTCGGGTTTAGAGCGTTCTGTATCGGTATCTTCAACGCGCAAGATAAATGTGCCCCCATGATGGCGGGCGAATAACCAGTTGAAGACGGCGGTGCGGGCTGTGCCGATGTGTAAGTTACCAGTTGGGCTGGGAGCGATGCGAACTCTGACTGTCACGGCTAATTATTTTGAGCGGTACATCTTTGATTGTAAATGGTTCTGTTTGTAGAGATCTCGATCGATCTGCGCCAGAAAAAACTATTCGATCGCATTTACTGCTATGGCGATCCTAAATCAGATCCTTAGTATTAGACATTAGACTTCCTGCGAAAGTCAGGCTTTAGTCTATTGGTGCGTTACGGCTTGTGCTTAACACACCCTATATCAACCTAGCTTTTCATTTAGGATTGCTGTAGTACTCCATCTACACGCTCCAACGAAAATAGACACCCCCAAAAGGATGTCTTGTTAACGCAAAGTTTTGGTTCGGTTGTAGCTTTCAAGATCCGCTCACTCGCGAGTAAATGGATCTCACAAATCCTCACTTTACTTAGCGGAAACCAACAGCAGCCTGCCAAACGAAGGCTAGAGCTAGAAATAACACTGGGATAATTGGCAGAACATCGATGAGGGGATCGAAGATGGCGTATGCTTCTGGCAATTTGGCAATTAGGAGTGCTGCGTCCATATTTCGTTAATCCTTGTTTCCAACACGGTTGTTATAGTTGGTATATATCTTACCATGCCTGGGGTCGAGGAGAGTACGCACAAGACTGACTCGATCGGGTTCGATCCCAGGATGAAATCGAATACATCCTTCAACCTGAGCCAATTGTCAAGCTTGAGACGGTTGCAAGCTCGACGATCGATATTAAATGCGATCGAATGGTGGTGATGATAATGCAAATGAGTCCCTCAGCGATGGATCGATCGAATAGATCTAATGAAATTATTGATGAGCATATTCTAGACCATTATTAGCCGTCGGCATCGCGAAAGGGTGAGGTTCATCTTCTCCCAAAACGATTAGTTGCTGACAAGGTATTTTATCTGATAAAATGGAACTAGCCATCATGCCAGTATGAATTTCTAGATAACCGTAATTGGGTGCTTCAAATATGAGTCGTTGCCCAGGAAAAACAACTCGCTCAAAATACCAATTGTGAACATTGGTAATTCTGGCAATTTGAATCTGGCTGGTGCTATTGACATAGCAGCAAAAAATCTCATCAGCATTGTCTTGAGGTAAGGGATCGAGAGTGTGAGGCATAATAATCTATTTCACCTGGTGCCCAGAAAAAGATTTACACTCTCAAGGTATCACTCCTATTTAGCTCAAAGCTGTAAAGTCTACTACTTTTTGAATCTGCTGGGGAGCGTTCGCGCTCAAGGTACATCGGCATGGCAAATGTCCATCTAATCTCACTCAGAGCCTACCTTTCCCCTCGAATTTTGTGTAAAGTTATATTAAAGACGTTCATAAATCCCAGTTGATGCGGTGGCTGAGATCCCGATGCTATTGAGACGTATTGCAGATCGATCGGCTCAACCGTCTAGACATTGTAAAAACAATATATATATTTAACTACTAACTGGAGTCTAACTCCCCTTAATTTCCTAATTATGAATACCCGAATTCTTTACTGTCGCCTACCTTGCAATCCAATTTTCCCGATCGGAGTTGTATATTTATCAGATCACGTTCACAAGCAGTTCCCTGATGTCGAGCAACGGATCTTTGACGTGGGAGCGGTACCACCATTAGATTATGGTAGTGCACTGGATGCCGCCATCGACCAGTTCCAGCCAAACTTATTGGTTTACTCCTGGCGGGATATCCAAATTTATGCACCCGTCGGCGGACGCGGTGGAAATCCGCTTCAGAACTCCTTTGAGGTGTTCTACGATCGCAACCCCTTAAAGAAGCTACGCGGTGCCTTAGGTGGGGCGCGGATGTTGACTAGTCACTATACCGAATTGTGGCGGAATATGTCGCTGATTAAGCGCGGACTAAAACGCGCAAAAAAATATCATCCCACTGCGAAATTAGTTGTCGGTGGTGGTGCTGTGAGCGTATTCTACGAGCAGTTAGCTAAGAGTTTACCAAAAGGTGCGATCGTCTCGATCGGCGAGGGAGAAGCGTTGCTCGAAAAGATTATTAGAGTTGAAGATCTCAGTAGCGAACGCTGCTATATCGTTGGCGACGCGCCGCGCAAAGGCTTGGTACACGAACCGCCGACACCGATCGAAAAGACGGCATGTAACTATAATTATATCGAGACAATTTGGCCGGAATTTAGCTACTACCTCCAAGATCGGGATTTCTATGTAGGGGTACAAACAAAACGCGGGTGTCCTCACAACTGTTGTTACTGTGTCTATACAGTCATTGAAGGTAAACAGGTGCGGATCAATCCGGCTGATGAAGTCGTCGCCGAAATGCGCCAACTTTACGATCGCGGGATTCGGAATTTCTGGTTTACCGATGCTCAGTTTATCCCAGCACGGCGATATATCGATGATGCGATCGAACTACTGCAAAAAATTGTAGCTAGCGGGATGGAGGATATCAAATGGGCAGCTTATATTAGAGCTGACAATTTGACTCCCGAACTCTGCGAACTGATGGTAAAAACGGGGATGAATTATTTTGAGATCGGTATTACCAGCGGTTCTCAGGAACTAGTCCGCAAGATGCGGATGGGGTACAATCTCCGCACAGTTTTACAAAACTGTCGCGATCTCAAAGCTGCTGGTTTTGAAGATATGGTATCGATCAATTACTCATTTAATGTGATTGACGAACGTTTTGAAACGATCCGCCAAACGATCGCCTATCACCGTGAAATGGAAAAGATCTTTGGTGCAGATAAAGTCGAACCTGCGATCTTCTTCATTGGCTTACAACCTCACACTCATTTAGAAGAATATGCCTTCAAAAATGATGTAATAAAACCTGGATATAACCCAATGAGTCACATGCCTTGGGTAGCCAAAAAACTCCTCTGGAATCCCGAACCATTAGGCTCATTTTTTGGGGAAGTTTGTCTCCAAGCCTTCCGCGATAACCCTAATGATTTTGGACGGGAAGTGATGAATATTCTTGAAGCTCGACTCGGTAAGTCAGAGCTGGAAGCAGCACTTACAGCACCTGTGGAAGTGAAGCAGTTAACTAAGGTTTAGATAGTATTCTAGCAATAATTCTGGCAGCCCGATCGACACATTTAGATCTCGATCGGGCGGATATTTATTAAGCAGTCGATCGTTGACAGTTGACAGCGATTCGCTCTTGCGGTGGCTTTACTAAGGGTTTAAAATACTGGTGCTCATGCGGCTTACGCCTAACAAAACCTACATCAACCTAGCTTTTCATTTAGGATTGCTATATTAACTATCGACGATCGACTATTTAGCGTTGTTGTGAATAACTGGAGTTTAGACTAAAAAAGAGAGAACGGTAGCCAAAGAAGAACAGAGGCTACCGAAGCGGGAGAGAATGAGGGTGAAAAAGAAAACCCATCCAGTCCCTGAGATGAACAGTGAAGCATTAAAGGAATTTCGTCAAGCAGCATACGAGTTACTGGTAAAAGCCAAAGATGCTACATTCGAGTTGATGGACGCAGTAATGACAACAAGAAATGCGGCATGTTTAGCCGAATTTTCATTAAGCCCATTATTCACTCGTCAATGGTCGAGCATCTATGAAGCATTGCAAGACAGCAGACCAGAGCGAAAGAAGCTAATGATGCTGTACATCAAGCAGTTGGAGCAACAAGTTCCAATAACAGAACATGTATTGGTGGCCATTGACTTTTGCAGCATGGGGTAGGCCAGATGCCAAAACATTGAAAGATCGAACACATGAATATCAAGAAGGAGTAATCGTCGGACAAGGGTACAGCACAATAGCCTGGATTCCAGAAGAACAGGGTAGTTGGGCACTACCATTGCTACATGAACGCATTAGTAGCGCAGAAGCACCAATACCCAAAGCAGCAGAGCAACTCAAGCAAGTCTGTAAACAAATCACAAATCCAGTACTCGCAGTATTAGACCGAGAATACGGTAATGCAACATGGGTGCTGGCACAAGCAGAGATTGAGGCTGATTCACTGATGCGGCTCAGGCGGAACGCCTGTTTATGGTCTGAGCCACCAGCTTATGGCGGTCGTGGCCGACCGCGTAAACATGGGCAGAAAATGCAACTCAATGACCCTGAAACTTGGTCACAGGCAGATGCCATGATGGAAATAGACGAGCATCCACAACTGGGACAAGTCAAAGTTCGTCAGTGGCAAAACTTGCATTTTTATCGTGCGGCAGGACATCTCATCAATTTGATTCTCGTGGAAAGAATCAAACCGATGTCCAGCGGTCAGCCCTTTCCGCCCTTGTGGTTAGCCTGGGTGGGCGCAAGAACATTGCCTTTAGCTACTGTTTGGTTCAAGTATCTGCGCCGCTTTGGTGTAGACCATTGGTATCGTTTCGCTCACCGCAACGATTGCATTGGACATTGCCTAATTTGAGAACTCCAGAGCAATCTGAACGCTGGAGCGATCTCATGCCTTTGATGAGTTGGCAACTATGGTTAGCCAAAGATATTGTGGTCGAAACTAGATTGCCGTGGCAATCTGCTACTCTTAACTTATCTCCTGGACGCGTTGCCCAATCGATGTTTTCAGTTTTGGTGGAGATTGGAACTCCCGCGAGATCGCCCAAACCCAGGGGAAAATCTCCTGGCTGGACCAGAGGAAACACACGTACTAAGCCACCTCGTTATCCAACCGTTAAAAAGCGGGTGACTCGACCTAAAAAGTCCCCAAAAGTATCCGCTTAATCTCATAACAAGAACAATTTTTTTAGCAACGGTTTGTCTTTTTGCAAAGCCGCTATTTTAGCTGCGCTCATTTTTAGTCTAAACTCCAGTGAATAAACATGAGGTGACTAGCTGGTGAGAATCCGTACAAAGACATGCGATCGATGTCAGCAGCTTTCAGATATTTTATATCGAATTCAAGCCGAGAACTCTGGTACATGGCAGTTTGTTTGTCATGATTGCTGGCAACCACTCAGTCAAAATAACCCTCATTACGTTTATGGCGGTACTTGGAAAGCGCGTAAAAGCTAAAGCTTATCATCTTCATATCTATAGTCTATCAATGATACTTTACCAATCGTATTCATCACAAGATCTCATCAATTAATGGTTGCGCGATCGAGAGATTCCAGGTTAATTTAGAGCGATGTCCCTTATCGCAGGAACTATAGATATGAAGCAGTCACTTATCGCTCCGATTGAAGCTACCGTCCCTATTACAGCATCGATCGCCCCCTGGTATGCCAAATTCAATCGCGGTCACATTGTGCGGGTTTTAGAACTGGTGCAAGATACGATCGCTATTTCTCTGTGTATTGGATTGTTTTGTGTGATGGTATTGCAACTAAAAGAGATCTTTTTGTCGCTAATTACCACCTTGAACTTTCATGATATCACCGCAGATATTTTATTTATTTTAATTTTAGTCGAACTGTTTCGACTGTTGATTATTTATCTGCAAGAGCAGCGCGTTTCGATCGGGGTATCGGTAGAAGTGGCGATCGTATCGGTACTGCGAGAGGTGATTGTCAAAGGTATCCTAGAAGTCCAATGGCAACTGGTGATGGCGACTTGTGCTTTTTTGATTTCGATGGCGATCTTGCTGGTGGTGCGGGTATGGATTCCACCGACGTTTGAAGGGATCGATCCAGAACACCAAGTTTCCACTCGGCTCAAGGTGGGCAAACATCTAGATTGAACCGATCGAGGTGTTAATGTCAGCACAACACCCCTTGGCTGAATATCAGCAAATACCTTGGGCAGAATTAGTCAAATACCCTCAAGTAGTATTTATAGATGGGTATGGAATGCAGCGATTGGTGCAGGAGCAATTTAGCAAGCAAGGCAGTAAACTTCAGGCGATGCTAGAATTGAATACGCTCGATGCCTTTCGGGGCGTAGTCAGACAGGGCAAATTAATCGCATTATTGCCTAAATCGGCATTGCTAGATGTCCATAGCGATCCAACTTTGGCGGCTCGATCGATCGAACCTACTCCCCAAACCGGAATGAATCTCTCCCGCCAAGTTGTACTAGTTACCACTAGCGATAGACTGGAAATTCCCCCCATTCAATCCTTTGGCGATCTAGTCACTAAACAGTTGACAGTTGACAGTTGCAGCTCTGATGAAGAGGAACTAATACCCAACACCTAACACCTAACAGATGAGCGATCGATTTCGGAAATTCGTCCAAATAATTGGCAGTGGCCCTCATACGGGGAAAAGTTTAACTCGTGAGGAAGCAGCAACAGCAATGGAGATGATGCTGCTCCAAACAGCTACTCCTGCCCAAATTGGAGCTTTTCTGATCGCCCATCGGATCAAGCGTCCGACTGGGGCAGAGCTGGCGGGGATGTTGGATACTTATGCTAAGATCGGCCCCCAATTACAACCTGTCTCCAGTCATCTGCGATCGCCTGTAATCTTTGGTATACCTTACGATGGTCGATCGCGTACCGCACCGATTGCGCCGATAGTTTCTTTAATTATGACGGCTGCGGGAATTCCTGTGATTTTGCATGGTGGCGATCGAATGCCGACTAAATACGGCATCCCACTGGTCGAAATCTGGCAGGAATGGGGGATCGATTGGACGAATGTATCCCTCGATCGAATTCAAGATATCTTCGCCCAAACGGGTTTAGGCTTCATCTATACGCCTACTCATTTCCCTACTGCGGCGGGGCTGACCCCTTATCGCGATCAGATTGGCAAACGTCCACCGATCGCTACTTTAGAGCTAATGTGGTGCCCTTATGCTGGTGATGCACACCTGATTTTTGGCTATGTCCATCCCCCCACCGAACAGATGGCACTCGTGGCGGCGACACTCCGCGATACTCCTCACAAAATTACTACTGTCAAGGGGCTAGAAGGGAGTAGTGACTTGCCACGCGATCGAGCTGTAATCATCGGCGTACACAAATCTGGGCAAGAATTAGAGCGGATTTTTCTCCATCACTATGACTACGGGTTGAGTAATGTCAATCCACCTTTACTACCCACCCCTGAATTAATTGCCAATTTTGCCACCGTTTTTCAGGGACAACCTTCAGAGCTACTAAATTCTGTGCTGTGGAATGCCGGATTTTATCTCTGGCATTGCGGCGCAGCTAGTGACATGGCTGCGGGGATGAAGTTGGCTCAAGAGTTACTGACTAGTGGTGCAGTTAGTCAACAGTTGGAGCAGGTGAGGAAGTCTTTGCAAGAGCGATAGTTACATTCGATCGATCTTGCTATATCCCTAAATTCAGGGATATGTCGTCAATAATGTTATAAATATTTGTGCCGCCCTATTTACAAATCGAGCTAATTTAATGAAATCTGCTAGAGATGTTGTAAAGTTGCCGCCTTCAAAACCAACCACGCGAAGATATTTGCTATTCCCGCTCGTGCTGCTTGGATTGTGGCTATCGATCGAAATCTTTGCGCGTCTGGGTGTAGAGATGTTGTGGTTTGAGGAAGTCGGCTATTTACCGATCTACTTACTACGCCTCAAAACTCAGGGGCTGTTGGGAATTGTGGTTTTTACCCTCACAGCGGTTTATCTATTGGGTAATCTGGCATTAGCACAACGACTAAATCACACATTAGCCGAACTAAATCGACAGCAAGCAGCTAAAAAACCCACTGGCATCGATTTAGAGTCTCCGCGAGTTTTAACCGTCTTAAATCTCCGTTGGTTGCTGCCTCTGACCCTAAGTTTAAGCCTGTCGATCGGCGCGATCTTGGTTCATTATCTGCGGGTGGCAGTAAGTCAATGGGATATCGATTTTAGTTTACCCGTTGCGCCACCTGCACCAGTATTATTTCGTCCAGAAGCGATCTGGCAGATCGGCAAGCAATTAGGCGGACATGGCTCGATAGCAGTCGGGGTGGGGATATTAGCGATCGCGATGCTGATTTATCCGCGATTTTTAATTGGCTCGATCGCCTTAATCCTGAGTATATCGATCGCGTGGGTGGTTTCGCAACAATGGATGCGCGTTTTACCCTACTTTCAACCTACTGCTTTCGGGCAGACAGATCCGGTATTCGATCGAGATATTAGCGCGTATATCTTCGGTTTACCAGTCGCAGAGCTGCTGGAATTTTGGCTGATGGGAATGTGTTTGTATGGATTTATCGCCGTACTTTTGACATATTTATTAGCTGGCGATAGTCTCAGTCAGGGCAAATTTTGGGGCTTTACTCGCGCTCGACAACGCCACTTGTGTGGATTGGGTGGTGGCTTAATGTTAGTGGTGAGTTTTAGCTACTGGTTGGGTTGCAATGAGTTATTATATTCCCCGCGCGGCGTATCATTTGGCGCGAGTTATACCGATATCAATGTGTTGTTACCAGCAGATGGCGCATTATGTATTTTAGCATTGGCGATCGCGGTTTATTTAGGCTGGCAATCGATCTACTTACCAGCACGAGTAAATTATCGATTGCTCCGACTGGCGGCGATTTTATATCTAATGATGACGATCGGTACTACTACCATTTTACCTGCGATCGTCCAAGCGTTAATCGTCCAACCTAATGAATTAGTCCGCGAAACACCCTATATCAAACGGACGATCTCATTGACTCGAAAGGCTTTTGGGCTAGATAATATTACACTTAATACGTTCGATCCCCAGGCAAATCTGACCGAGCAGAAAATTAAGGCAAACGATCGCATTATTCGGAATATTCGACTCTGGGATAAGCAACCGCTTCTAGCAACCAATCGTCAACTCCAACAAATCAGACTCTATTATCGCTTTTTAGATGCCGATATCGATCGATATACTCTAGCTAGCGAACCGCAAGTTTTAGCCGCCCCTACACCACTTTCACTCTCTTTAGATCCTAGCTCCGACAAAACTATTACCCCCTCCCCTTTCCAAGGGGAGGGCTGGGGTGGGGTAAAAATCTCCGCCACAGCACCAAACTCCGTCTCCGTTGTTGGTGGTGTTACCCCCTCAACCCCCCCTTATCAAGGGGTTGCTCTAGCCCCCGCAGAGCAACAACAAGTAATGATTTCGGCACGGGAACTCGACTATACCGCCGTTCCCAAACAAGCCCAAACTTGGGTAAATCAACATCTAATTTACACTCACGGTTATGGATTTACCCTCAGCCCCGTCAATCGAGTGGCGGTGGGTGGATTACCCGAATATTTAGTCAAAGATATCGGTACGCAGGGAGGAGATCCCCTGACAATGACAGATGCTGCGCGGGCGAGTATTCCGATCGGGCAACCGCGCATTTATTATGGAGAAAGCAACAGTAATTACATCATGACTGGTACCAAAGTCAAAGAATTAGACTATCCCAGTGGTAATGAAAATACCTACAACGTTTACGACGGGCGGGGTGGAATTAATATCGGTTCGTTGGGGCGCAAGCTGCTATTTGGCAAGTATTTGAATGATTGGCGGATGCTACTCACGCCGGAATTTTTACCAGAAACCAAGCTATTAATGCGCCGTAATATCGATCGCCGGATTCGCTCGATCGCCCCGTTCTTGCGGTACGATCGAGATCCATACTTAGTAGCGGCAGATGCACGGGGAAATCCCACCACTGCTAAAGATCCTAGCTATCTGTACTGGATTGTTGACGCATATACTACCAGCGATCGCTATCCCTACGCCGATATTGGCACGGAAGGCATCAATTATATCCGCAACTCAGTCAAAGTCGTTATCGATGCTTATCATGGCTCTACGAGCTTTTATATTGCCGATCCGAGCGATCCGATCGTTACCACCTGGGCGAAAATATTTCCCGATTTATTCAAACCGCTGAGTGCGATGCCTGTAACTTTGCGTCGCCACCTGCGTTATCCCCAAGACTTCTTCAAGATTCAATCAGAGCGGTTGATGACCTATCATATGACCGATCCGCAGGTATTTTACAACCGCGAAGATCGGTGGCAAATTCCCACCGAAGTCTATGGCGACAAGCCGCGACTGGTGGAGCCATATTATTTAATTACCAGCTTACCCACCATCCCCGTACCCGAATTCACCCTGCTGATTCCCTATACCCCCCAGCAGCGGACAAATTTAGTGGCTTGGCTGGCGGCTCGTTCCGATGGCGATAATTACGGCAAATTACTAGTCTATACCTTTCCCAAACAACGCCAAATCTTCGGCCCCGAACAAATCGAAGCCCGAATCAACCAAGATCCAACGATATCGAGTCAAATCTCACTCTGGAATCGCCAAGGTTCGCGGGTAGTTCAGGGAAACTTACTCATCATCCCGATCGAGCAATCCCTATTATATGTCGAACCGCTCTATCTCGAAGCTACTCAAAACGAGTTGCCTACCCTAATTCGAGTAATTGTATCGTACGAAAACCGGATCGTGATGGCGGAAACCCTATCGCAAGCCTTAACAGATATTTTTAAAAACCCCATAGCCGCTCCATCGCCCTAGCTGTAGCAATCTGAAATCTAGGTAATTACCAATTTTTATCCCGATTGGCGATCGTTACTACAGGATATAGATACATCATATTGCTAGCTCGATCGGGGAAAGGGTGAAATCGTGAATATTAAAAAATATATTAATAGTATAGAATCTGCGGCGATCGGATTATCTATATTAGGAACTGCTGCGGCGATTGTGACTCAACAAATAGCTTACATTGCTACGCCTCTAACACTTTCTCTTTCATTAAGTCTAGTAAATCGTCAGAAAGAATTAGCCAAATTCGAACGCCGTCTGGCAAACTTAGAACAACAACTAATTATTTTACCTGTGGCTCCTACCACCGTTGAATTCTATAAATTAGTGGCAAGTGTCAATACCGATCGGCAAAAATTACAGCAACTAGAAACAGTAGTTTTAGAAATTCAAAAAAGAGATAATAGTCTATTTCTAACTGAAATTGACTTAACCAAAGATTCTCTCAAACAACTTAGCTTGAATTTTTCTAACTTTGAGAAAGAATTTAACGACCGCGATCGAGTTACCACGGAGCGAGAATTTGGCGAAATTGTGAGTAATATTCAAATGCTTGCGCCAATCGATCCAGATAACAGCTCGGAACTTTTAGAGCATAGCCTGAATTTTTTAGAATTAGATTTAGCCAAAGACTCTATTTATATATCGATCGAGCAAATGAAGCTCAAGCTTCAGTTTTTAGAGGAAAATTCCAAAGTATCTGAAGATGCCATCAAACAAATTGGCTGGCGATTTTTAGAGTTAGAGCAAGCTTTTGCCGATCGACAAGAGCTATTACAAATAGCTAGCATGAGTAGCTACATCACAGCAATTGACGAGCGAATTCAGATGCTTGAATCGGTGGTTTCGAGTAGTAAAACAGACTATGCCTTAAAATTCACAGAATTAGAACTAGATAGAGATAATATCCATGCTTCGATCGCCAATACTAAATTATCAATTCAGCAATTAGCAACTAATCCAATCTTAGCCGATAAGATCCAGCAAATTGAAGAACTAGATACTAGTCTCAGCGACCTACACGATTATAGCTTACGATTGAAAAATCGGATTGACTCGATCGAAACAGTTACTACTAATCCACAAATTCACGAGCTAATTCAGCAAGAGATACTATCACAATTTACAGTAATTAAGCAATCATTACCAACCAATTATAAATACGACCTCATCTATGGCAGAAGCCAGAGTCGTCAAGTATTTTTAGATGCCTTACAACAGTCACGATCTCGACTAATTTTAGTGTGTCCTTGGCTGACTAAATATGCCATTAATTCAGAGGTTGTCGATTTAATGAGATCCGCTTTAGAGCGCGGCGTATCGATCGAGATTGGCTGGGGACATTTAAAAGATGTCGATAACAATCGAGCATACCTATCGCAATCTGAATTATTAAAATCGAATGATTGGCATTATAATGCACTACCTGAATTATCCGAACTGCAAATTAAACACGATCGATTATTACAGCTCAAAGTTTTGGGCACTCATGAAAAATTCTTAGTTTGCGATCGCAAATTTTCAATGCTGGGTAGTCACAACTATCTGACTTCCGATACCAAATCTAGCGAACGCGAAGTCGGACTCAAAACCGATAGCCCCGAAATTATCGACAAACTCATCACATTATTCGATTGCGCTGAAGTTTAATGTTCGATCGCTGAAGGTAGATTTGAGGATGAATTAATTCAGATCTACTTGCTCACAATCAAGGTTGTTTATCGCATAAGATTCTGTTGATTTTTCAATAGGTGGTCTAGAATTGAGATCGAATATTAATCAAAAATTCCTGTTCCTGTTAGCAGCTTTTTCAATAGCTCAAAATTCAATGTCCATTTTAAATGCCAGAACATTCAAAAATCCGTAGGGGCTGGTTTATGCAATTAATCTCTGCTGTAACGACAACTATCGTACAAACCAGCCCTCACCCACTAGTAACCTTCTGGTGGGGTTGGGCAGGTTTGTACGGAGGTTAACTTCACGTTTGAATTAGTGGCATAAACCTGCCCCTACAGGTTGGTTAAAGATCTCTACTCTACGAGATGTCTGCTTTATCTCGATCTTTTGCTAGTTTCCGCTTGAGTGCAACACCAAATCCCGCACCAAAGATCGTCCCTAACACCGTAAATGGTTCGGGTACCTCAGTAGCATTAGCAGTCGGAGTAACGTTAATATTATCAAACTGCGCGATGTTGATAAGATCCATCCAACTAACAGAAACTAAATCGGTGAAGTTAGCAAAGTTAAAAGTTTCAAACCCTGACAAATCGTCTGTTGTAAAGTCTGCGGTGACAGTACTATTGTCAGCCTTTAAACCAGTAAAATAGATCCGTGCTACACTATTATCGAAAAAATCGTTTAAGTCGAT
Source organism: Chamaesiphon sp. (assembly GCF_041737865.1). Classification (NCBI taxonomy): domain Bacteria; kingdom Bacillati; phylum Cyanobacteriota; class Cyanophyceae; order Gomontiellales; family Chamaesiphonaceae; genus Chamaesiphon; species Chamaesiphon sp. The sequence goes on along the minus strand of NZ_JBGSQZ010000013.1, from coordinate 16,079 downwards.
CGCTACAAATAACTTTAATTTACAGCGGCAGTCTACAATAGGGAATTGCATCTTCCCCACACCCGCTTGTATATGCTCGAACCCTTGCCCCGTCCGTCGATTCCTACTGCTACTTCTTGGCAACGTCAGTTTCATCAAGACTGGGAAAAACCCTATACAGTCCGCTATGAGAGTAATCTAGACGATGGGCCATTTCATGGGATGCCATTGGGCGGATTTGGGGCGGGATGTATCGGCAGATCCCATCGCGGGGAGTTCAATCTATGGCACATCGATGGCGGCGAACACGTTTTTAAAAACCTCTCGGCTTGTCAATTTAGCGTGTTCGAGCAGTCAGGTAATGGCGATACTCAGGCTTATGCGATGTCTACACAAGCACCTGAAGATGATAGCTTAAATCGGTGGCAATGGTATCCCCAGACGACATCAGCAGGGCAGGGAACGGGCAATTATCAGGCTTTATATCCCCGTAGTTGGTACAGCTATGAAAACGTCTTCCAGGCGCAATTAACTTGCGAACAGTTTTCGCCGATTTGGGCGGATAATTATCAGGAGACTTCTTATCCGATCGCGGTATTTGAATGGACGGCTCATAATCCGACGGATAAACCCATTACTTTGAGCATTATGTTCACCTGGGAAAATACCGTCGGTTGGTTTGCAAATACTAGCCCATCTAGTAAGGTGGAAATTCGCGATGATGGTAGTCCCGTCTATGATTATCAACCCCGCATCGGTGAGAGTGAGGGCAATTATAATCAGTGGATTGTCGATAATTATCGGGTGGGTTGTTTACTCGACAAAGCACATAAATCGGACGTACCGAGTGAAGGCGAGGGACAATGGTCGATCGCGAGTATTGCCAATCCGAGCGTAGAAGTATTTTATCATTCGCGGTGGAACCCGATCGGCAACGGTGGCAAAATTTGGGAGAGTTTTGCTGCTGATGGTTCGCTCCCCGATATCGATGATGAAAGTGAGGCAAAGTCTGGCGAAAGAATTGCCGCAGCCATTACCATTCGGTTTACAGTTAAACCAGGGAAAACCAAAAAGATTCCCTTTATTCTCGCGTGGGATTTCCCGATTACTGAATTTGGTAAAGGGATAAATTATTATCGCCGCTACACAGATTTTTTCGGTCGATCGGGTGAAAATAGTTGGGCGATGGTTCGCACAGCTTTCAAACATTATGATACCTGGCAAGAGCAGATAATTAACTGGCAACAACCAACACTCGATCGATCGGATCTGCCTAACTGGTTCAAGATGGCGTTATTCAATGAGCTATATTTACTAACCGATGGCGGAACATTATGGACGGCTGCTGACGATCGCGATCCAGTCGGACAATTTGGCGTATTAGAATGTTTAGATTACCGCTGGTATGAGAGTTTAGATGTCCGCCTATATGGTTCCTTTTCTGTACTATTACTCTGGCCGAAATTAGAGAAATCAATCCTAATTGCCTTCGCCAGAGCCATCCATACCGAAGATACCAATCAACGCCTTATCGGTTACTACGTCCAAACCGCATTCGGCTATGAAGATCGTCCCCAAAATATCGATCGATCCGAGATGATGGCACCCCGAAAAACCCTTCACGCCACCCCCCACGATCTCGGCGCACCCAACGAACATCCCTGGGAAAAGACGAATTATACCTGTTATCAAGATTGCAACCTGTGGAAAGATTTGGGTAGCGATTTTGTCCTTCAAGTTTATCGCGCCTATATATTTACAGGTAAAACCGATATCGAATTTCTCGCCGAATGTTGGAGTGCAATTGTTGATACACTTGCCTACCTGAAACAATTCGATCTCGATAACGATGGAATGATTGAAAACTCCGGCGCACCCGATCAAACTTTCGATGATTGGCGACTACAAGGAATTAGTGCTTATTGTGGTGGATTATGGTTAGCAGCATTAGAGGCGGCGATCGCGATCGGTCAAATCCTATCCCCACAATACCACGAACAACTCACGCCCAACCCCACCGAAATCATCCCTCAATATCAAGCCTGGTTAGATACAGCCAAACCCATCTATCAACAACAACTCTGGAATGGTAGTTTCTACCGCATCGATACGGGCAGCGGCTCAGAAGTAGTCATGGCAGATCAACTCTGCGGTCAATTCTACGCCAAGCTCCTAGAACTTGATAACATCGTGCCCCTAGACTGTGCCAAAACTGCCCTAGAAACCGTCTATCGCTCGTGTTTTCTCAATTTCCAAGGCGGCAAGTTTGGAGCCGCCAACGGGGTCAAAATCGACGGCTCACCATCAAATCCTAAAGATACCCATCCCCTCGAAGTATGGACGGGAATTAACTTTGGCATTGCTGCATTTTTAGTCCAAATGGGAATGCGCGAGGAAGCGTTAAAATTAGCCGAGACAATTGTGGAGCAGGTATATACTAATGGGTTGCAATTTAGAACCCCCGAAGCGATTACCTCCGCTGGCACTTTTCGTGCCAGTCACTACCTCAGAGCGATGGCAATTTGGGGAATTTATCATACTTTGAGTCAAGTTGCTACCTAGACTCAAAGTGGTTAAAACCACTCCTCGTGATGCAAAGTCCGCCTACGCGGACTGAAAAATTTAGTGAGACATCTACGTAGGTTGGGTAGAGCAACGCGAAACCCAATCACCCTAATTGTTGAGTTTCATTCTTCAACCCAACCTACAGCACTTCGATCTTCGCATGACACAATTTCCCCACGACCAATTTGCCAAAAACTTACTGGAGTCACTACTGGCTCCAGGGGGACAGGTGACAACCGCTCTCACCATCGATAGTGAAGTTAGAGAAATCGATGTCTACTTCAACCCTACTAAAGATCCTACCAGAATCTCAGCCCTTGGACTCCTCGCTCGATGTGCGTCGCAACCTGCCGTATTTGAACCATTCCGAAACCCAGTCAGTACCGCCGAGATTCGGAGTTGTATGGCGAAACTCTATGACTTGCAGCGAGAAACAGTTCGACAAGCCAAAAAGGATGGACGAAAGATTACTGATGCCGAACTCCCAATCTTGTGGATTCTCACTCCCACATTAGCCGCACCAACATTGACAGGTTTTGGTGCTATAAATGAAGTAAGTTGGGGAAATGGTGTGTACTTGTTGCCACCATTGCAGAAGACGGGGATTATCGTCATTCACCAGTTACCAGCGATTCCAGCTACTTTATGGTTTCGGTTATTGGGCAAAGGTAAAGTCCAACAACAGGCAATTTCTGAAGTAGCTGCGCTACCTGTCGATAGTCCATATCGGATAGATGCCTTAAAACTGTTTGGAAACCTCAGAATCATTTTAGAATCCCAAAAAAGTAAAAAAACAGAAGAGCAGGAGTTAATTATGCAATTATCACCTTTATATCTAGCCCAGATTCAAGCAGCCGAAGAACGTGGAGAGCAAGCAGTAATTATGCGTCAATTGAAACGTCGGGTAGGCGAGCTACCAGTTCAAGTTCAGGACAGAATCAAATCTCTACATGTAGAAAAGCTGGAGAGTTTAGGAGATGCTCTTTTAGACTTTGCTAGAATGGAGGATTTAACATCTTGGCTAGATACCAACTGTTAATTAGTTTAGTATTTTCTGACTTGCAATATCTCTAACCAGATCGTGAGCATCTTGACTTAATCTTTGTAGATACTCGATCGATGTTGACGGATTACACGCGATCGCCAATCGATCGAGCCAATTATCGGAGTAAAATAATTTATCTCTCTGTACTGCTGAAAGTTGAGGATGCAGCCCCGCAATAAATCGATTTAATGAATTTTCTACTTGTAAAGCTCGATCGAGTAATAAATTCAATCCCCGTGGATGCAACAACACAGCTAATCTAATTTCGATATCTCGATGATACAACATTTCCCATAGTTGTTCTGTAGATGTCTCTGGGTTAGATGCTAATTCTCGATAAATCGATCGTAGACGAGCTTGTGCTGCTTTTCTTATTTTACTACTAGCTTTAAGCTGGGAGAGCTTCTCAAGAACAGAGATAGGTATGCTTTTATGGTAGGCAATACTAAATAGATCGTATCTGTATCTTTGGTAGTCTGCCAACTTTTCTAAAATATCATTAGGTGTTTGAGGATTACTACACAAGGCTATTTGAATATCTTTTAGCAAATATTTTTTATTGTCAAGACTAGAAATTGACTTAAACCTAATATCATTATAGTCACCTGATATATGTGACATAAATAAATATTCTTTTGTTTCAGAAATATTTCTCAACAAATTGATTGGTATTCTATGATTTTTTGCTAAAGCCTGACAAATAAATATATCTTTTGAATCCCATAATAATTCTAAGCTATGGACAGGAGTACTTGGATTGCTAGCTACAGCAATTTTTATGGCATAACGATCGAAGCCCTGATATCTTGGTATATATGAATCTCTAGCTAAATTAACTAGTATTTCTGGAGAAGTGTTGAGATTACTAGCAACTCCAACTCTGACATAATGAGCATTATTGTCATTATAAGTAGATAAAACAGCCAGTGTTGAAGCAGACGTATTTAAATGCTTAGAGACAGGTAAAATTATGTCCTGAATATCATGTGGATATAGACTAACAATTTTTGCAAGAAGATCACCTGGAGTAGATGGATTAGAAGCCATTCTACGCATAGCACCTGCATTATTATTTTTTACAAATTCTTCCAATATATCTATGGGTGTATTTGGATTCCGTCCTACTAGATGAGAACAACTTGGATCTCTAGATAATTTTCGTAAGATATATGCTGGAGTTGCTTTATTTCCAGCAACAGCTTCTCTTATGGTGTATGTAAAACAATTGCGGTACTCATAACAATAAGGATCGTCAGCTAAAATATTTAAAACATCAACTGGGGTAACTGGATTACGGGCAACTTCAGCACGTACCTGATAAACGAGATCGCTAGCTAAAAATGCCAAAACATCAATGGGTGTCTCTGGATTACGAGCAACTTGAGCACGTACCAAATAGTTTTCGTCTTGAGCAAGTTTTCGCAATTGCCAGGGACTGTTATGGGATCGACGATTGGGATTGTTCGGATGTACTCTAAATAATCTACGAATTTGGCGATCTTTATCCTCGCTCAAAATATTTAGCACCGTCATTGTAATATTTGAGTTTTTAAAAACAGATAGTCGGATTTCTTTGTTTTTATTAGTCGCCAGATTAACCAATATTCTCTCAGCCGTAGTAGACTGTTTAGCGATCGAGATTTGATTATTCAGTGTCAATATCTGTAAAAGCTCGATCGGAATAGCATCGATCGCAGCTAGATCGCAGAGTCGATCGTGTTTCTGGATTAACTCAGCTTCTTGTAATGCTTGAATGACAGTAGGTGGCAGAATAGACATTTGAAAAGCGTTTTCCAGTTTTTATAGTAGGTAAGTTCGCCGCTACAATATATTATGGCTAAGTTTAGGATGGATGAGTTACCGAGATATGGAAACGATCGACTTGCTGCGCTCCGGTCAATTGCAGGGGATAAAACGGCTGGATTTAGCGGCTGGCTTGACGGAATTCCCGATTGAGATTTTCGACTTAGCAGATTCTCTGGAAATATTGAACCTGTCTGATAATCATTTACAATCTTTACCCGCCGATCTGGGACGCTTAAATAAGCTCAAAATTATTTTTCTGAGTAACAATGATTTTGAGGAAGTCCCTGAAGTATTGGCAGATTGTCCGAGCCTGTTGATGGTGGGTTTTAAGTCTAACAAAATTAGGGTGTTGGGCGAGAATGTTCTACCTCTGGGTGTCAGGTGGTTGATTCTGACTGATAACCAGTTGGAGCAATTACCCAATTCGATCGGGAGACTCCAAAAGCTGCAAAAATTGATGTTAGCCGGAAATCAATTGCGATCGCTACCGGATGAGATGGCGGCTTGTCAGAATTTAGAGCTGATTAGATTGGCGGCAAATCGCTTGGAGTCTTTGCCAACCTGGTTATTTACATTGCCTCGGCTGTCGTGGTTGGCTTATGCTGGAAATCCGTGTTGTATTGCGAACCTGTCGCCAACTGTACCCACCATTTCATGGGCAGATTTAACCCTCGCTGATACCTTGGGTGAAGGTGCATCGGGGGTTATTTCCCAAGGTTTATGGCAGTCTCCAGCACAGCCGCCAACTGATGTCGCGATCAAAATTTTCAAAGGCTCGATGACGAGCGATGGTACGCCAGCCGATGAGATGAATGCTTGTCTGGCTGCTGGCGGACATCCACATTTAGTCGGCGCATTGGGTAAAATCGATGGGTTGCCTGACAATCGATCGGGTTTGATATTATCATTAATTCCCGCCGATTACCAAAATTTGGGCAACCCGCCGAGTTTGGATAGCTGCACCAGAGATACTTATGCTGCGGGGACATCTTTTTCAGTAGCGGCAATTTTGCGGATCGCGATCGGGATTGCGTCGGCTGCGGCTCATCTCCACGCTCAGGGCATCATGCACGGCGATTTGTACGCTCACAATATTCTGGTAAATGCAGATCGTCATACTTTGTTAGGCGATTTTGGTGCGGCTTCTAGCTACGATTTGAACGATTCGATCGCTAGTTTGGCATTGGAAAGATTGGAAGTCAGAGCGTTTGGTTGTTTATTAGAAGATTTACTCGATCGCGCTCAGGTGCCAGAGACTAAGGCTGAAAAGTGGGCATTCTATGGATTAGATAAGTTACGGCAAGATTGTTTGCAGACGAATCCTGAGGCAAGACCTTTATTTAGTAAGATCGATCGAATTTTAGCTGAGATTTTAATAGATTAAATTCATCGACAGCGTAAAACATGATTTAAAATAATTAGATAAAATCTTAGACGATCGGTAGAATTCTTGCCCTCAGACGCGAACTATCGATCGTTACTAAAGCTCCTTTCTTGAGGAGAGATTCATGTCAATAAGGATCTTCACGTCACAAGGGGTACTTCGATCTCTTCTACCCGCCAAGCTGCATAGGCTAAAGCTTCATATATATAGCCATCCTAAATGAAAAGCTATGTGGATGTAGGGTGTGTTAGGCTTCAGCCGTAACGCACCAGTATCGATACCCAAGGATCTGCTTTAGGACTGCTATATCGACTGCCTCTAGATAAGGATATGCTTGCAAAATTTCCTCGATCGAGCGACCAGATGCCATTAATCCGACTATGGTACCAACCGTAACTCGCAAACCTCGAATACAAGGTTTACCACCCATAACTGCTGGATTAAATGTGATTCGAGCTAACTGCTGCATAATTGAATTAAAGTAAGTTTCCAGACCTAATAATTTTGACAATCAACCATAATCCCAGAATACTCGCCGCCCCGAATAACACATTACTTAGTAGTTGCAATTCAGGCGTTCGAGCATTGGCAGAAACGATCGCGGCTCCGACGATTAAGGAACCGACTACCGTACTAAACGATCGACGATTGGCGGCATCATCGACACTATTTTGAATGCCGTCTAGGTTTTGAATCGTAATATTTAGCTTCAATGTTTCGGAGCTAAATCGATCGAGTAAAAAGCCTAATTGTCGGGGTGATTGGAGCGAGAGATTTTTTAATTCTAAGCCCGTGCGGAGGAGTGACTGCATCGGATCGTCGCCGAGCAGTTGGCGTTGAAACATATCATTCATCAACGGGCGGACTTCTTCAAATAGATTGACTTCGGGGTTAAATTGTCGCCCGACTCCCTCTAGATTGGCTAAGGATTTGGCAAATAGCCCGATATTACTCGGCCAGCGGAGATTGTTTCGCCGCGCTGCTTGGAGGATTTCAGCGAAGGCTTCGCTGGCATTCATATTCTGCAAGCTGATGTTGTTGTATTTGTGGAGCAATCGATCGTAATCCCATTCTAGGCGGGAGAGATTTAGTTCGCCCATCGGTTCGGCGAGTTGCAGGGTGATTTGGGCACACCGCTGGGAATCGCTATTGACGATCGCCAGGATCATCTCCATCAGAGCCGACTGAGTACGGGCATCTAGCCGCCCCATCATGCCACAATCGAGCACGGCTACTCGCCCATCATTTAGATAAAATAGGTTGCCAGGATGCGGATCTGCATGGAATAAGCCATCGACTAAATATTGCTGAAAAAAGGCGCGGAAACAGAGGACAGTCAGTGCTTGTCGCTCTTCCTGAATATTGCCATTGTGATTTTTGCCAGTGAGCTGCGCCGCGAGAATTGGTACGCCATCGAGCCATTCTAAGACTAATAATTTCTGGGTGGATAACTGTCGATCGATCTCTGGTACCATAATTTTGGTCGTGTCAAACCAAGTACCAGCTAATAAATTCTGGCGGAGCTTTTCTGTATATCTTGCCTCTTGGGTGAAGTCTAATTCGGCTTGGAGAGCTGTACTAAATTCTGATGCTAGGGAAACTAAATCGTAACGTTTGCCAAAGTCCGTGCCAGATAGCAGTTTGGCGGTCTGCTTTATCATGGCGATATCCCTAGCCACCAAGCGATCGATCCCTGGACGCTGCACCTTCAAGGCTACTGTCCGGCCATCTTTGAGGATGGCACGATGGGTTTGGGCGATCGAACCTGCGGCAACGGGTTGAATATCGATCTGGGAGAAGATTTCTGACGGTTTTTGGGGTAGTTGCTGAATTAAGATGGCTTCGATCTCGTGCCAATCGATCGGGGGTACATTCGACTGGAGTTCGCTCAGAGCCTCGATATATTCTAGTGGTAACAGATCTGGTCGAGTACTGAGCAATTGCCCCAGTTTGACGTATACTGGCCCCAAATCTACCAAAATACTTCGGAGGATCTCAGGGGGTGGTACATCAACTCGATCCTCCGCTGAGGAAGCTTTCCCAATTGTCAGGATTTGACGCATGAAGTCCCAGCCATGATGTAACAGGACTTCTATAATTTCCCGCTGGCGAGAACTATCGATTTTGGAAAGAGCCTGCATGGGTGAATAACTCCTGAAAATTATGTCAATAGCGAAGTTTCGACGATGAGTGGAACTATTCCTCACCACAATCCACATTTTGTGCCGAATCCTTACCAACTATTGTATCGACATCTAAGTTCTAACGGTTGTGTGCGGTTATGACTAGCAACTTACGCTAGTAGTAGAATAGTGATGAGTCGATCTGTGGGGGGAAGACTGTTCGCTGTTGACAACACGATCGGCATGACCAATATTTTAGCTGCGACAATTTAATCTCAGGAGTGTTCGATCGCCATGCTGGCACATATATTAGCTGTCTTAGTCGGTACGGGTAGCGTTGGCTTGTATATTTCCGCTTTCTTCTTTCCAGAAATCCATCGCAAACAAGATTTTATCTGGAGTGGAGTTGGCTTTTTATATGCCCTGACGCTCTGGATTTACGCTCGTCAGGTGATGGGCGGTATTTTAGTCGGGCAAATCTCTAGTGTTGCGCTCATCGGCTGGTTTGGATGGCAAACTCTCAAGCTGCGTCAGCAACTCGCACCTGTGAGTCCACAATCGCCAATTGCTGGCACAACTAAACTTCGAGAGCGACTAGGTTTAAATCGATCGACGGCTAAAGCGACTAAACCTACCACAGCACCAACACCAGCAAAAACTACCGAGCCAGTCACCCCACCCCAGGTAAAAAATCCGATCGTGCAACAACCCTCTGCGAACCAAAAAACTGCACCTGTAGAGAGCAATCTCCCCTCGACAAAAAATTCGATCGTCCAGCCAGTCCCTCAGAGAGCTACATCGACGCAGAGCGTACCTCTAGCCCCGCCAAAAAATCCGAGCGTCCAACCCTCTGTCACTCCGAAAACCGCACCTGTAGAGAGCGATTTACCTCCAGCCCAGCCTGAAACTGAACAAGATTTGGCACCGACACTGCGTGTTGATGTTGTCGAATCGACAGAGAAAGCTTGGATCAAACTAGAAGTAAAGTCATCTCCAGCGACAAAACCTTTAGGCACCGCCGTTAAACCACCTACTCCCCTATTGTTGTCAGCCGCTAGCAACCCAGATCCTCAACCACCAGCAATTGTTGCTGAAGATCTAGCCACAATGTCCCCAACTGAGGCAATTTCTGCTAAAGCACGATTAGATGCTGAAGATTGGGAATAGACAATTGGGCGGGAGGATCTAGTAAACCTCCTGCGAAAGTAAAAACATCATTTTTTTTAGTATCGTTTTCGTCTATGGTTTCCCCTAAAGCCTAAAGCCTGACTTTCGCAGGAAGTCTAGTTAGTCAATCCATGCTCTAGCGCGTAACGCACCAGTTCGGTACGACTATTAGTGCCTGTTTTGCCAAACAGACGACTGACATATTTCTCGACATTTCGGACACTTGTCTCAAGCTGCTTGGCAATCTCTTTATTCATCAATCCAGCAGCAACAAGATCGAGGACGCTCTGCTCGCGCGGAGTCAGATCGATCCGGATTGGCGGTGGTGTTTTGATAATGCCACTAGTGGGGTTGAGCATCCCCCGCAGTTCGGCGGCGATTTGTTTGGCGATGCCTTCCATTTCTGGATTTTGGGAGGCGGCTACCGCTACAGTCCGCCGCTCGATCAGGTTTTGGACGATCGCAATCAGCTCGTCAGGATCGAAAGGTTTGGATAAATAAGCATCGACGCCAGCTTGATAACCAGAAATCCGATCTGCTTTCATCCCTCTAGCAGTCAGGAAAATAACGGGTGTCGCCTTGAACCTGTCATCGTCCCGCATTTGTTTGAGAAATTGATAACCATCTACCTGCGGCATCATCACATCAGAAATCACCAAGTCGGGTAACTGTTGTTGCAATAGATCCCAAGCATCTTTGGCACTACTCGCCACTTGAACGACATACCCACTATCTTCGAGATAAGCTTGAACTGCTTCCCGCAATCCTGGTTCGTCATCTACTAATAAAAGTTTTCCTGCCATCGTATTACGTTCCTATTCCCTTGCTGCCTATACTTCTCACTTTAACAAAACTTGTCCGGTTTAAGCTGATTCTCGATTACCTCCGGTAGGCTACGCCAACGACTTAGATGGTGTCAGTACTTTGGCGGATTGCATCTGAGGGTTGTTTGTTATGATGGCAAATAGGTAGATAAGACCTATGCTCGACCTGTCAGTATGGCTTTCAAAAATTCGATCGATTTAATCAAAGTCCAATTTTATTATTAAATTAATTATTTAGATTGATGCTGCTCACAAACATGTCAATTCCTACATCACTAATGGTCACAATTTGGAGTTTGCGCTCCGTACCTATTAGTATGCTGATCTTAATGTTTGTATTTAATAGTGGGAGTATTCACGCGCCGCATCCCAATCTACACTTCTGGTTTGATGCGATCGCGATTACTGGCATTGTCGGGATTATTACCTATTGGAATAAGCTCAAACGCTTACATTGGAATGTTAGCTTCACTATCTATTTATATATTTTTCTAGGATTAATTCTCCGTAATCCCTATAATGTTTTAACTGCCATACCCGATCGACAGTTGGTGATGGTTGACTGGCAATCGATCTTAAATAGTCTGTGGGTGGGTGTGGGCATCTTTGCTGTTGGAATGCTATTAGAAGTCTTAATTTTCCATTTACGTCAGTTCAAAAGCTGGGCGTGGTGGGTGGCTTTATCAATCTCGATTTTGTATGTGTGTAGCATTGTTTTCTTTTTCTCTGGCACCTTAGGGATCTGGAGTTTACTCGATACCGATACCAAACAAATATTTAAACGTCGTCTCCGCTCTGTCCAAAATTAATTAACTTTAATTTCAGCTAAAATTGAGACTGTCGCTTCATCCTCCGATCCCTTTGAATATTTCATCCCCCCAGCCTAGACTCAAAATTCTGATCCTCTCTACTCCAGTTGGTGCTCTGGGTTCCGGCTTGGGTGGTGGGGTAGAATTAACGATCGCCAATCTCGCCCGCGAACTGCAATCGCGAGGACATCGGATCGATATTATTGCCCCGATGGGTTCTGAGTTGGGGGATCTATCGATCGTTCAAATCCCTGGAGAACTCCAGCTTACCGCCCAAACTCAGGAAAATGCCGCATCGATCGTTATGCCTGGAAATCCAGTTTTAGCCAATATGTGGGCAAAAGCGAGAGCGATTCAAGCCGATTATGACATTATTTTTAATACTGCCTTTGATTGGCTACCATTTTATCTCACGCCTTTTTTCGATCTCCCGATCGCACATTTCGTCAGTATGGGTTCGCAAATCGCCGCGATCGATGCGGCGATCGAATGTGTCGCGATCGATTTTCCTGGTACGATTGGCGTATGTACGCGTACTCAAGCTGAGACTTTTAGTTTTGCCGATCTCTGCTGCGTGGTGGGTGGTAGTGGCGTCGATCCGGCTGTCTATCAGTACTGCGACACTCCAGAGGACGCTCTAGCCTGGTTGGGCAGGATTTCCCCAGAGAAAGCTCTCGAAGATGCTGTCGCCGCAGCCGAGCGGACTGGTATCAAGCTCAAAATCATGGGCAAAATTCAGGATCTCGCCTACTGGGAACAAATCCAACGCGATTATCCTCAGGCTCCGATCGAATATCTCGGCTTTCTGCCTACTCATGAACTACAACAAGCCCTTCGTACTTGTCGGGGGATGTTAATGACTCCACGCTGGATCGAAGCCTTTGGAAATGTGGCAATAGAGAGCTTTGCTTGTGGTGTCCCAGTCATCGCTTATCGGCGCGGGGGGCCTGCTGAAATCATCACGGATAAAACAGGGTTTTTGGTCGAACCGGACAGTGTAGATGGCTTAGTATCCGCGATCTATCGGTTAGATGAGATCGATCGAGCTGACTGTCGCCATGCAGCCGAAACAGTTTTCTCTCAATCGGCTTGGGGAAATGTGATGGAAAGTTGGTTCGATCGATTAGTAGAGCTATAGTAACCGCCAAAGATTAGGACAGCGATTGAAATCGCCGCTCATAATGCAAAGTCCGCCTTCACGGACTAATATGTCAGTCCGCGAAGGCGGACTTCGCAATCCGAGCCGAGACTTCCAGTCTCAGGCTCATTTAGCACAAACTAAATTATCTCGATCTCATCTTCCCGCATGTGTGCCCGGAGCTTGTCATTGTCGAACTTAACAACTAGGGGAAAATTGGCACTGACAGGGCGACCTTTCCATTCAGTGGCAATTTTATCAACGATCCCCTCTTGGTTGATAATATCGACAGCTTGACCGCGATTTTTAGGGTGATGATAAATAACTACGGATGTACTGACACGAACGCGATCGCCTACTTGCATGTTCTTAAAATACCTATGTTTTCGATTGCCGAAATTTATCTAATAGCCTTCTATTCTCTCATGGTTTAGTACGCGGCTGTCTGAACTGTGATTAGAATAACTGAAAGATAAACTACTATTGCCTCTAGTAGCTAGTCATCGCCGATCGGTCAATCCAAAAAATCACAGTTCAAACGTTATCTTCTCACCTTAATATTTAGCAATTCCCTCCTCTCGCGCCGCCTTCTGTACAGCCGAAGCAACAGCTGTAGCGACGCGCTTGTCGAACACCGAAGGAACGATGTATTCGCGGCTGAGTTCGTTGGGATTAATTAATGATGCGATCGCTTTGGCGGCTTCTAGACACATATTGATGGTAATCTGGTTGGCACGACAATCGATCGCGCCGCGAAATACGCCAGGGAAGGCTAAGACGTTATTAATCTGGTTAGGATAATCACTTCGTCCCGTAGCCATCACCGCCACATCACTGCTGATTAATTCTGGTTGGATTTCAGGAATCGGATTCGCCATTGCAAATACGATCGCATCTTTTGCCATCGACTTCACCATCTCAACGCTGACGACTCCTGGCGCACTGACTCCGAGGAAGACATCCGCACCCACCATCGCATCAGCCAGAGTACCAGTTTGCTCGACAGCAAATTCTAGCTTTTCAGGATTCAAATCAGTGCGACTAGTGGAGATAATTCCCTTCGAGTCACAGATACAAATATGTTCCACGCCAGCGGTGGTAAATAATTTAGCGATCGCTATCCCAGCAGCACCCGCACCATTAATGGTAACTTTGACAGTATTCAGGGATTTTTTAACCAGTTTGAGCGAGTTCATCAAAGCCGCGAGGGTGACGATCGCGGTACCATGTTGATCGTCATGAAAAACCGGAATATCCAATTCTGCCCGCAATCGCGCTTCGATTTCAAAACAACGCGGCGCGGCGATATCTTCGAGATTAATCCCGCCAAATACAGGCGCGAGATGTTTGACTGTTTTGATGATTTCTTCGGTATCTTGCGTATCTAGACAGATTGGGAATGCGTCAAGTCCGGCAAATTCTTTAAATAACATCGCCTTCCCTTCCATTACTGGCATCGAAGCGGCTGCACCTAAATTGCCCAATCCTAATACCGCACTACCATCGGTGACGATCGCGACCGTATTACACTTAATAGTTAGCTCATAAACTCGTTCCGGTTCATTGGCAATCGCCATACACACACGTCCCACCCCTGGCGTATATGCCATCGCCAAATCCGACTGACGCGTGAGCGGAATCTTGCTCTCCATCCGAATTTTACCACCGCGATGAAGCTGCATCGTTCGATCGAATGTACTTGTCAGCCGCACCTCAGGAATCGACTTGACTACCTCGACAATTTGGTCGCCATGTTCGGTACTAGTAGCATCCACAGTGACATCGATTTGGGACAAGATCCGAGTCTGCTCGGTAATATCGAGGGAACTGATATTCCCACCGACAGAAGCGATACCCTGAGCGATACTCGCCAGCATCCCCGATCGATTGGGCACTTCCAAGTGCATGGAAATACTAAAGGAAGAAGTAGGATTTAAATTTACCATCTCAGTTTTTGAAGCGTCCACAACTAGCAGCCTTAATTATAAAGGTTCGCGCTAGGGATCGATCGGCAATAATTAAATGAGCTTCACTCGTTGGCGTAGCCTCTTGGAACGAGAATCGCAGTAGGATGTAGTATTGAAGATGCTCAACTTTAGACTCTAAATGGCAATTGATAACATCTCCAAATTTCTCATCGAACGATATTCGACTGCTTTCGCTACTTGGCTACTGGGCGAACCAATCGCTCTGACAACTATCAATCCCACCGAACTTAATGTCGAACCGATTCGAGCCGATTCGGTGATGTTGCTAAAATCTAGGGATGTTATTTTACACACTGAGTTTCAGACAGTCGCCGATGAAACCATGCCATTTCGGATGGCTGATTATTATCTGCGGTTGAGACGCAAGTTTCCAGAGCGAGATATCCAACAAGTAGTCATCTACCTCAAACCGACAGGTTCGGATTTAGTCCGACAGACGAAATATGAAACACCTGTGATGACTCATCAGTTTCGAGTAATTCGGCTATGGGAAGAACCAGTAGAAGTATTTTTGAGTACGCCAGGGTTGCTACCTTATGCGGTTCTGAGTCGTGCGTCAAATAAGGAAGAGGTTTTGTCTCAAGTCGTAGGACAGTTGGAAGGGATTGAAGATCGGCGCGAACAGAGTAATTTAATAGCAGCAACAAGTATCTTGGCGGGGTTACAATTGGGGGAGCAGACAATCGAACGATTAATAAGGAGTCCTGGAATGCAAGAATCAACGATGTATCAGGCTATTTTACGGGAAGGCCAAGCAGCAGGCGAACAAGCTTTAGTCCTCAAACAGCTTACCCTGAAAGTCGGCAATTTGTCACCCGAACTCATCTCAAGAGTTAGTGCCTTGAATCTCGATCGATTGGAAGCTTTGGGTGAGGCTTTGCTAGATTTTACCAGCGTGACAGATTTGGAATCTTGGTTAGGGTAATTCCTATAGTTGTATTATGATGAAATCTTCAAAAATACTAGCTGGTTTGATGGGTCTAAGCGTGGGAGATGCGCTGGGCGTTCCAGTTGAGTTTCAAACTCGTGAAGAATTAGCCCAAAAGCCTGTTGTCGATATGTACGGTCAAAATTGCTGGAGTGAGCGACCTGGCACATAGTCTGATGATAGCATCAGTGACAAGTTAAGCCTGTAAGCTAACTGTCAAGAGAGTTTGAGAAGCTGGTTGGAAGAAAAACGGGTCGTCAGGATGCCTGTGTTCAGGAAAAGGGGCAATAATCAACTTAACATTGGGTTTACGGATAGTTTTG
>NZ_JBGSQZ010000332.1:0-3242 GCF_041737865.1 Chamaesiphon sp. | reverse complement strand
TAATTTTTCGGCGAGTGACATATTCTCTAATATCGGTTTCTGCCGCATTGTTATGTAAGGGGAATTCTGGGCAATCTAGTACCTGTAATAGTTCAATCTTATGATTTCTGATTTGATTAAGGACACCATTTAACAGCCCATAACGGATATAACAACGCCCAAACACTTCATCAAATTTACTCTGTAGACTTAATGAAACCTCGTGACTAGTACTGAGCGGCTTAAATAGAGTTACTATTTAAGCCGCTAACGGTTTACCTTTGTAAGTCCATTTAAAAGGCTTGGCCATCGTGCGGTTGAAGTATTCAACAAAGTCTAGAATTCGTTGTTTAAGATCGCTTTTACTAATAAAGTTTCCCCGTCGTAATAGTTTCCGCATCAAAATACTAAACCAGATTTCAATTTGATTGAGCCAAGAACAATGTTTTGGCGTGAAATGGATGACTAAGCGATGGTTAGGATCTGCCAGGAATTTAGAGCGGCTGGACATCGATTTCAAAATACCAGATTTACCCTTGCAACCCAAATCGAGTGAGTCAGGTTCTAACTTGGCAACCAGACAAACTAATGCTTCTGATTGATGAGTATTGAGGCAATCCATGACCAGATGATACTTGGGAGAATGCGGAAATTGCTCTAAGAGATGGCTCACATGTGTTTCAAAGTCTTTCTCCGTGCTAGTATCTTCAACTGTGGCGAGGGCGATTGTGCCCGTGGCAACATTGAAACTAGCAATTAAAGTTTGTGTGCCATGTCGAATGTACTCAAATTCATGTTTGACGCACCGTCCTGGCTTCATCGCAATATCTGGCATTTTCCGCTCCAATGCCTGAATCCCTGGCATCTCATCTAAACTAAAAGTCAACTCCCCATGTTTAGCTCTTTCAACAGCTAACTCATAGACAGAGCAGATGTCTTCAACCTTAAATTGGAAAAAATTGTCGGGGGGGGATGCAACCAGCAACCATTCTGGTGTGGTTTAAGATCTGCTTCTTGAAGTAATCTGCCTACATGCCTTTCACTGATAGTTTCGACAATACCTTGTTGGATCATTTCTTCGGCTAATTCTCGCGCACTCCAGTGGCTCAATGGGCGATGGTATTTTTCTGGTGGCTCACAGGCTACTGGGCGGGAGACCCGTCCAGTAGAGCATATAGCTGGGTAATCTGTTCCATTGTGAACCTGCCTGGACTACCTGGACGTGGAATATCCTAGCAGTCTTTCGATCGCAGGCACTTGTTTGGCTGTCAGTTCTCGCCATCTTTGCCGCCACAAACGGCTCATCTTTTTACTGATGCCTAATTCTTTAGCAATTTTTCCATGACTTTCTTTTTTGTCTGCACACAGCACTATTTTAGCTCGCAGAGCTACTTGTTGCGGCGTACTCGAGCACTTGAGCAACTTCTCTAGTTCTGCTCGTTCTAATTCGTTCAGTTCAATTGGCTCTGCACTGAGTCGGGGCACTATCTTTACAGTCTCCTCTACTTCTTGTCTAAATGGTAAATCTATTTAAGCCGCTCAGTACTAGTCGCCGCAAACCTTCTACCTCTGTGGCTAGGGTATTTGTTTCGGCTGGGCTAGTATCGCTGTTTATACTCATCTCTTTGTTAAACCAGATTTTTGCTCTTTTGGCAACCCCCCCTGATTTACCAACGGTTATTGAGACGTTACCTCACATCTTGCACTAGTACATTAGAGCTTCTTCTCAAGGGATAGAAAATATGAGAAAAAGGGCGTGTAAAAACATTGATGAGAACAGTGAATACCATTCTCCCGTACGCCCAAGCTCTACTGTACACGTTGTTAGAGCTGATGCCCAGTCCCCACCAGAGACTCAGCCTCCAAGCCAGTTTTGCTTTATTTATGGAGCCAGCAAATGGCAAGATGTTGCCAGAATATAGTGTTATCAAATCACCTGCGGCGTTGAGCCGATTCTTCAATGAATATGGGTGGCCAACTAGAGCCGTAATTCGTGCGACTCGCCAACATATTTTGAAACAGTTGAATAATTACACCGCCATCGGGCAACGACCATACTTGCAAGTGATTATCGACCTGACCACATTGGAGAAAAGGGGAAAATTCAAAGCATTTGCAACGTTGATACATATTCTCAACGGTAAGCGAGGACTGCATTTGGTTGTCATGTACTTAGTCGTGGGACAGTGGAGAATCCCGTGGGCATTCCGCTCCTGGCGATGGCTTGCGGCACAACTACCCCTGCCCAATTGGGACTAAAATTGTTACGCACCTTACCTAAAAAACTTACCCACCGCTTCCCTTGTCCAAGTATTAGCTGATACTGGATTTAGTAGTGTTGAATTCCTCACTGGGGTTAAAAAACTTCGTTATCAAGCGATTGTCGGTATTCCCAACAACCGGAAATTGGCTGATGGGAGACAAATTAAGATGTTAGGCAAGAAAGGTCAACAGGTTAAGCTATCAGGATTAGAGGGAGTGGTCATTGGACTTTCTTGTTTTGGTCAACAAACACTTTTAGGTGTATACCGTTGGCTGATTCTGAGCTTTATCAGTTTTGTGCTGACCCACTGGGTGTATTTGTCCTCAAATCCAGCTAATCCACCTGAATGGAAAAAGGAATCTGAGCTGGCACTTCAACAGTTAATGCCACATACCGTTGTGAGTCTACTTTTAGTGGAAATCGAGCGTCAGCGAGAATTTCTGCTCTCACAGGGGCTGGCATTCGAGTTAGTTTCGCTGAAAATTTAGTACCCATATTCTAGTGCAAGATGTGAGTTACTGTCATAGGAAGGAATCGAACAGTTTTCTGCCCAAGTCAACTTATCATCGACATATTTACTGATGCTTATTTTTCTCAAACCCCGACCAATCTCTACCAACTCGGATCGTCACATCAGAATAAAGATTGCCAGCAGTACTAATTTCGGCTTTACCGACACCTAAACTATCGACAACATTTTGACTAGTCAATAATTCACCTTGTTGGGCAACAACTTGGGTGGTTTCAAGATTTTCTTTTAAAATTTTAGGATCTTTATCTAACCGAATATTCTGATAACCAGCTTTTTTTAGTTTGGCAATTAGTCGCCGTGTCGCGTCTGGATAGTAACCCGTATCCTGTAGACCCATCCGGAAATTTAGATCCTATACTCCACATGGGTTTCGATCGCTTCATACTTCCTCACGTATTTGTTGTATTTCATTGCTCGGATTGGGATCTTAGCTAATTACTATTAAAAACTAGCCAATTAGTTGGCTTT
>NZ_JBGSQZ010000320.1:0-32580 GCF_041737865.1 Chamaesiphon sp. | reverse complement strand
CCGTTTCATCGGACATTCAGCGATTGAATACATTAGCACTATCGATCGAGATTTTTGATATATGGTGCGATTGAACCGACAATTACGCTATATGTAGGTGTTGACATTCGATCGAAAACCTTAACTTGTCAGGAATCGGGTCTCCCGCCCAGTGGGGAACCCGAACAGTGCGCGCATCCGCTTTATAAGGGGAGGGTTGGGGGTAACACCATCTCCGCCGAAGTCTAACCGATTTGTATAGACACGGTAGCTCGATCGAGAGGAGAGGGTAAAACTCAAGGGAAGTCAGTCTGAGACAAACAGAGTAGGGTCGTTTATACTTGCGTTTATCATTACAAATTCTCTACACCCCGCCCCCGATAGTTATGACTGTAACCACTGAAATATTAGATAGATCGGTATCAACTCACCCGATCGAATCTGCGATCGAAACTTATCAATTAGGCAAGGTATACCGAACTGGATTTTGGCTCAATCGCAAAGTTGAATCATTGAAAGAATGTACATTGCAAGTCCAGCGCGGTGAAACTTTTGGATTGTTGGGCTTAAATGGTGCGGGAAAAACTACTCTCCTCAAGACATTATTAGGCATCGTTAAACCTACCGCTGGTAGGGGACTATTGCTTGGTAAACCTTTGGGAGATCGATCGATCAAACAGAGAATTGGTTATCTCCCAGAAAATCCCTACTTCTATGACTTTCTCACTGGTTGGGAATTATTAGAGTATACCGCTGGACTATTTGAAATCCCTCGATCGATCTATAAACAACGCATTCCTGCATTATTAGAGCTAGTCGGTTTAGCCCAATCGGCTGCTAAGAAAAAGCAACTCCGTCAGTACTCTAAAGGGATGGTACAACGGGTCGGCATGGCACAAGCTTTAATTAATGACCCCGAACTCGTTTTTCTCGACGAACCGATGTCTGGACTCGATCCTCTGGGCAGAAAACAGATGCGCGAGATCATCATCTCTCTAGGCGACCAAGGTAAGACGATATTTTTTAATAGTCACGTTCTCGCTGAAGTAGAACAAATCTGCAATCGAGTGGGAATCTTAGCCCAAGGCGAACTAATTTGCTGCGGTACTTTAGCAGAATTACTGCCAAATGACATTGGCGGAGCCTCTTCAACGCAGCATCGATATTATGATGTTTCTGGACGTGGTGGCAATCCTGATGTCCTGAGTCGGTGGATTCCGAATATCACTTATGATGATAATAGTTGGTCTGGACAAATGCACGGCGAACCGCAAGAGTTTCTAGCTACACTCCGATTACTAGATGCCGACTTACTCTCGCTCAAACAAGGACGTGCATCGCTAGAAGATTTTTTCATGCAGCAGATGGAACTACGCGGCATTCGATCGAGCAGCTAATTTCAGCCAACGGTAGCTTGAATTAATTGATGATTGATAATTGATAATTGATAACTGGGTTGTGATGCTGTGGATTTCAACCCATGTTCTTCGTTAACTAAAATTATCTGGCTCAAAAAATACCCTCGCCTGATGGCAGTCGGCTTGAATCTGATTTGTGAGTGCAGCAAGATCGGTGAATTTTTGTTCCGATCGCAGGAAGTGATGCAGGTAAACTGTGAGTGGCCGATCGTAAAGATCGCCTTCCCAGTCGAGCAGATGGACTTCTACAGTCGTATTTAGTCCTGCTACCGTCGGGCGTTTGCCGATATTCATTACCCCTGGTAATTGGGTAGCTGCGGGGGTGTCTACCCGCACACAATAAACACCCTGACGGGGCAGAAACTTTTCGGGCGGATAGTTGAGATTAGCAGTGGGAAACCCGATCGATCGACCAATTTGTTGTCCACTTACTACCATACCGCCGATCGAGTAATGTCGTCCCAGCAACTCTTTAGTCAGTGTCAAATCAGCAGATAGCAATGTAGCCCGAATTCGCGAACTACTAATTCGGCGATCTCCATCTGTTTCTAACGGCGCAATCCGTGTCGGTATTCCAGCCGCAGCCGCCAGCGTGACTAAATCGGTTGCTGTACCAGCGCGTTGATTTCCAAACCGAAAATCTTCGCCCACACTAATAAATTTAGCTTGTAATCGATCGACTAAAATTCGCTCGACAAATTCTTGGGGCGATAATTTCACCAACTCTCGATCGAATGGTAATAAAATGATTTGTTGGATTCCCAACTCTGCTAAGATTGCCGCTCTTTCTTGATAAGTTGTGATTAGTTGTCGTTGTTGTCCGGTAAAGTATTGCTGGGGATGAGGATCGAATGTGACCACCGTTTTGGAAATATCTGCATCCCAGTCTAAAACAGGGCGAATCACCTCTAGATGACCCCGATGAATGCCGTCAAAGTTACCTAGCGCAATCGCTGTCGGAGTCAATATATTTTCAAGAGATGAGTTAAGCTGCACTTTTATTGGTTACTATTTGGCGATCGCTTATTTGCTGTTTTTAGAGTTAGACTCGATCGAACTAGAGATTTTGCAGTCCTATTTGATTTTTCAGAAGATCGTAGGGTGTGTTATCGCTCAAGCGTAACGCACCAAAGATAATAGCTATCGCTAATATCTAAGATAACTGGAAGTCGATCGATCGCGAGATTAGGTATCTAAACCCGTCAGATGCTTCAAAATAATATCGATCTTGCCTTCTAGTCTGGCAAGATCTACTTTCATTGCATCAGATTTATCTTGAAGTTCGTCTAGTTCATCAAATACTTGCTGAAAAGCTTCATCGATACTTTTGGCTGGCATCTGAGTCGCTTCCAAGCGTTGGACTCACCAATCCATCTCGCGAAATCTGCGTCGGAGATCTCGTTCTGATTGGTTTGGTTCGGGTGAGTTGGTCATGATAATAATATTTCTAACTACGATCTATTTTCTCATCACTTTTGACTGAGCGTCTAAACTCATCCCCTCTAGATCCTAAGTTCTAAACATCACATCTGCAACCCGACTGACATCGACCATTTCCGCCACATCGTGGACGCGGAGGATATCTGCACCCTTGGCAATTGAGGCACAGCAAGCGGCTGCGGTGCCCCACAACCGCTGATTGGGGTCGGGTTGGTCTAAAATCTTCCCGATGAAGCTTTTGCGCGATACACCGACTAATAGGGGCAGATCTAGGATCTGGAACCTGTCGAGATGGCGGATTAATTCAATGCTCTGCTGATAGGTTTTGGCAAAACCAATGCCTGGATCGATGATAATCTGGGATCGATCGATTCCACAGAATACGGCGCGATCGATCTGAGTTTCAAAGTAGCCTAAAATCTCCGCTACTACATCATCATAATCAGTCATCTGCGTCATCGTCGTTGGCGTACCGCGCAGGTGCATCAGGATATAGGGTACGCCCAGTTGCGCGACTGTCGCCAACATCTGGGAGTCATATTGTCCACCTGAGACATCATTAATTATGTCTGCACCAGCCGCGATTGCAGCTCTAGCGACGGCTGATTTGGTAGTATCGATCGAGATCGGGATCTGCTCGGTAGCGAGTTGACGGATGCCCTCAATTACTGGAATCACGCGCTCTAATTCTATTGCTGCATCTACAGGTATCGCACCTGGCTTGGTAGACTCACCCCCGATATCGATGATATCTACACCTGAATTTACCATTTGGACGGCTCGATCGATCGCCGCATTCACCGTCGCAAATCTTCCCCCGTCGCTAAAACTATCGGGAGTAACATTCAATACGCCCATGATATACGTTCGACTACCCCAGTCGAAACTTTTATCCCGAATCTTCAAAGTTTTAGTCACTACTCGCTCGTTTCTACAACATACTATTATCGATCGAATTCGATCGCCTTTGGCACGATAGCCGAATGAACCAATTGTCGGCATCAAGTTGATGTAGGGTGTGTTAGGCTCAAGCCGTAACGCACCAATGTCTAATACTGATTTAGGATTGCTATATCCAAATGAGCCAATTGTCGGCATCAAGTTCAAACAGAAGTCAGGATCGTTAAACTGGTAAAGAATGCTCACTCGCTCTTCAATACCGCAGACATCACCGAGCAGAGCAAAGTCCTCCACTCGTAAAATCATGAAAACTCTTGCCTACGCAGCCCAAAGTGCCACAACTCCACTCGCCCCCTTCAGCTTTCAACGCCGTGAAGTTGGCAACCATGATGTCCAGATCGAAATTTTATATTGTGGTGTCTGTCACTCAGACTTACATACCGTCCGTGGCGAATGGCAAGGTACCGCCTATCCATGCGTACCCGGTCACGAAATCGTCGGACGCGTGCTTAAAGTTGGTATGCACGTCACCAAATTCAAAGCAGGTGACACCGCTGGAGTCGGCTGTATGGTCGATTCCTGCCGCACCTGTGCCAACTGCGAGGAAGACTTAGAACAATTCTGCCCAGACACAACATTTACCTACAACTCTGCTGACAAACACCTCGGCGGCGTGACATACGGCGGATACTCTCAGAATATCGTCGTGGATGAAGCGTTTGTGCTGCACATTCCCGACAATTTGGATCTTGCGGCTACTGCTCCACTCCTCTGCGCTGGTATCACTACTTATTCGCCCTTACATCACCATAATGTGAGTGCAGGTCAAAAAGTTGGCATCGTCGGACTTGGCGGGCTGGGACACATGGGCGTGAAATTGGCGAAGGCGATGGGCGCACATGTGGTAGTCTTTACCACCTCGGCAAATAAAGTTGATGATGCCATCCGGCTGGGCGCAGATGAAGTCGTCAATTCCAAAAATGCGGATGAGATGAAAAAACACCTCAATAGTTTTCATTTCATTCTCGATACTGTCTCCGCACAGCATGATATCAATGCCTACTTTGTGCTACTAAAACGCGATGGCAATCTTACCCAAGTTGGTATCCCAACCGACCCGCTCTCCGTCAATGTTAGTACGCTCGTTTTTGGTCGGCGCAGTTTCAGCGGTTCCCTGATTGGCGGCATTAAAGAAACTCAAGAGATGCTGGATTTTTGTGGCGAGCATAACATTACTTCAGACATCGAACTCATCCCGATCGATAAGATCGATGAAGCTTACGATCGCTTAGTCAAGAGTGATGTCAAGTATCGCTTCGTAATTGATATGGCAACATTACAACAGGCCTAGATACATACGCCCTAGTCTAAGCTCAGAAGGGATACTCGATCGAATATCCCTTCTTAGTGTAAGATGCGATTGTCAGATCGAATGAATAATTCTGCTGCCAATTTCTAGTTCGCTCGAAACAAGCAGACAGTAATATCTAAGCTAATTCATCGGACGAGCCAAGTTTTTGAACTTAGTTAAAGCTGGATCGAAAACTAATTTTACTATACCCGTTGGGCCATTCCGATGTTTGGTAATAATTAATTCAGTAATATCTCGATCGGGTGTATCAGGATTATAATAAGCATCGCGATAGAGCATAATAATTAAATCTGCATCTTGTTCAATTGAACCTGATTCTCTCAAATCTGACATCATTGGACGTTTGTTATTTCTCGCTTCAACACCGCGACTTAGTTGTGACAAAGCAATTAATGGTACTTGTAATTCTCGCGCCAGTCCTTTTAAACCACGAGTAATTTTGGATATTTCCTGGACGCGATTGTCACTACTACCTTCCATCAGTTGTAGGTAATCGATCATGATCAATCCTAACGTGCCGCCATGCTCGGCTTGCAATTTTCGTGCTTGACTTCGCATCTCCATCAACATCATGCTAGCATTATCATTGATATAGATTGGCAGCTCAGAAATCCTGTCTAGTGCTTTATATATCGGATCCCATTCATTGGGACTAATCCGCCCAGCGCGGAGGCGATTGCTATCTACTCCTGATTCACTAGCAATCAATCTTTGAACTAATTGATCCTTGGACATTTCCAAGCTAAATACTAATACTGGCAGCTTATGCAATTTTGCCATATTATAGGCAATATTCAAACTTATCGCTGTTTTTCCCATTGACGGACGACCCGCAATAATGATTAGATCCGATCGCTGAAAACCACCTGTCATTCCATCTAAATCGCTAAAGTCACTTGTCAATCCAGGCGGAATTAATTTGTCATGACGATCTTGAATATCTTGGTAGGTAGTTGCAACAATTTCTTTGATCGGTGTTAACCCTTGCTTGGGTCTTGCTTGGGTTAAATTGAGGATTTGTTGTTCTGATTCATCGAGGACTATTTCTAACGGTCGATCGGCCGCATAGCCCAGTTGAGTGACTTCTGTACCAGCTTTAATCAATTCTCGACGGATGTATTTATCCATCACTAGTACAGCTAGCGAATCAATATTTACAGCACTAACTGTTCGTTCTAATAGTTGAATTAATTTAGCCTGACCACCAATCTTTTCAAGCTGATTTTGGTCGGTCAACCAGTCGGTAACTGTCAATAAATCTGTCGGCTTTCCTTGACTATTGAGAGCTAAAAGTGCTAAGTAAATATCGGTGTGTGTTGGTGTATAAAAAGCCTCTGGTACTAGCTTTTCGGCAACTCTTCCAATTGCTTCTGGATCGAGTAATATCCCGCCCAATATGGCTTCCTCAACTTCAATGTTCTGGGGGGGTAGCAGACTTGTAGATCGAAAGTTAGGTGTATCTGACATGTGCGTTGGGCGTTAGGATCTGTAGGGGCGGGTTTATACTATGGACTCAAACAAAGCGAGAGATTTTGTTTAAAACCCGCCCACCCTCACAGGCAGGGCTAGAATTCAACGCGATCGATTACTGGTACTATTATACTTAAATGAGTCGATCTAGTTGATGTAGGGTGTGTTAGGCGTTAGCCGCATGAGCACTAGTATCCAATCCCAAGCATCTAATTTAGGATTGCTATAGTACCATTATACTAAAAAGTAAGCTGTAGATATAAAAATAGGCTGCGGGTGCAGCCTGATTCGATCTTTGGAAGCTAAAATTACTTAGAGACTACTTCGATCTCGACAGTGACGATAACTTCTGGATGGAGCTTGAGTTCGGCTCTATAAGTACCGAGCTTGGCTACGTCTGGCATCGTGATATCACGTTTGTCGATTTCTTGCCCAGTGAGTTCCTTGATAACTTCAGCGACTTCGGCAGTTGTGACTGTACCAAAAATTGCTTCGTTTTCACCAACTTGCTTGGCAATAGAGAATTTACCTGTTTTTTCGATCGCGATTTTCTGAGTTTGAGCTACTTCTTTCAATGCCAGTAAGCGTAATCGCTCGACTTCACGACGCTTTTCGGCTTGCTTGAGGATGCCAGGGGTGACATTTGTGGCAATCTTTTGGGGCAGGAGATAGTTACGAGCATAACCAGGTGCTACTTCAACTAAATCGCCATTTTTGCCCAGTTTACGGACATCTTGGGTTAAAACTAACTGTACGCGCTTTGCCATATTGATTTCTTATTTAAGCTTTCTGAGCTATATTTGAGACAGTGCCACAAACCTTTAATTTTATCACACAATCTAGGCTTTAGGCTTTAGGCTTTAGGTTTTAGGATCTGAATTTACTTTCCAAGTTTCTCCCCCAGTCCCCACTGTGCCTACGTCAGGCTAACGCCAACGACTTCGCATTGCCTACGGCAGGCTAACGCCAACAGTGCAAGCCAGTCCCCCAATCCCCCCATATTGATGTCTCGTTTTCAAAAACTGCTCAACTATCTCAATCCCTATCGCGGGCAAGTAGCACAAGGTATTTTTGCGCTATTTATTGTCAATGCTTTGAGTGTTTATATCCCACTGCTAATTAGAGAAGGGATCGATCGACTGAGAACTTCATTTACTAGTGATTATCTCACTCAACTGGCGATCGCGATCGTCGCATTGACGACGGTAATGTGGGTGGTGCGGATGATCTCGCGGATTACGATCTTTAGGGTAGGGCGACAGGTACAAGCGACGCTCAAGCAGAATATCTTCGAGCATCTACTCCAGTTGGAGCCAGGTTATTTTGCCACGACGACGGTGGGAGATTTAGTCAATCGGTTTACTAGCGATGTTGAGAATATCACTCGGTTGGTAGGCTTTGCGGTGTTGAGTACGGCGAATATTATTTTTGCTTATGCGTTGACTTTACCTGCGATGTTATTTATCGATGTCAAGCTGACACTGATGGCATTGGCAGTATATCCGTTGATGTTGGTTGCGGTACAGTTATTTAGCGGACAACTGCGAGATCAGCAGGTAGTCGTGCAAGAATCAATTTCAGATTTGAGTGAGTTGATTCAAGAGGATATGAGTGGGATTGCGTTGATCAAAATCTACGCTCAGGAAGAAAACGAACGACGAGCATTTCGGAAGAAGAATCAAGAGTTATTTACAGCCAATCTCAAACTTGCTGAATCGCGAAATACGATCTTCCCGATTATTCAAGGGCTGGCATCGATTAGCTTGTTAGTCTTATTATGGCAGGGTGGACTGGCGATCGCCAACCAAGAAATTAGTGTCGGTGGCTTTTTATCACTGGTTATTTATGCCCAAAATCTAATTTTTCCGACGGCATTATTAGGGTTTACAATTACAGCATATCAACGCGGTGAAGTCAGTATCGATCGAGTCGAAGCCATCCTGTTCAATCAACCTCAAATTGCCGACGCACCTACTGCGCTCCACTTAGATACCGGATTACAAGGTCAAATTACCGCACGGGATTTTAGCTACACTTATCCTGGTGCCGAGACACCCGCACTCAAACATCTCAATTTTACAATCGAAGCAGGTGAAACGATCGCGATCGTCGGGCCGATCGGTTCGGGGAAATCCACCCTGGCTAATGCCTTACCCCGACTGGTAGAAATACCTGAAAATAGTTTATTTATCGATGGTTACGATCTGACTAATCTGAGTTTAGCCGACTTGCGATCGGCAATTGCCTATGTACCGCAGGAAAGTTTCTTATTTAGTACCTCGATCGAGAATAATATCCGTTATGGCGATCCTTTAGCCAACCAAACTGTCGTCGAAGCCGCCGCAAAACTCGGACAAATCCATTGGGAAGTCCTGAACTTTCCCCAGCAATACGACACAATCGTCGGCGAACGCGGAATTACCCTCTCTGGCGGACAACGCCAACGCACAGCCCTCGCCCGCGCATTACTGCTAAATTCACCGATTCTGATTCTGGATGATGCGCTGTCTAGTGTAGACAATCAGACAGCTACAGCCATTCTCCAAAATCTGTCCAAAACCGGACAAAAACGCACGACGATTTTTATTACTCATCAATTATCCGCTGCGGCGACAGCCGATCGGATTTTGGTGATGGAAAAAGGTGAAATCGTCCAAACAGGTACCCATCAGGAGTTGATTAGTCAAGAAGGCTTGTATCAATGGTTGTGCGGTCAAAATCAGTTGGAGGAATTATTGCATTAGGGATTAGGCTTTAGGTTTTGGGTTTTAAGGTGAAAAATTTAGTGTTTTCTATACTTGCTAACATCTGATATCTAGCACATCTAGACTAGCTCATTAGTAGCTTAGAAAAATGATTACCGCTCGATCGCAATCTTGGAGTATTATCTATATACACCTGTGGTTTAAATTATGCTAGTTACAGCCTCTGGTGACAGAATCAGCAGGATACCCCAAGGCTATAAATACCTGCGGCGCAGTTCGACTAGTATCGAATACCTAGTCAATCCGCAGCAATGGATGTCAAGTCCGATCTCTTATCGACAAAGTAACAATGATATCTTTCTAATAGAAGCTATTTTGTTTAAATAAGTTGAGTATTCGCTAGCATTCCGACCCAATTGGGTGTTTAAATACAAATTATCGATCGTTACAGACGGTTAACTCCAGTCAGAAGATTATGAAAGCAGTTGGTGGAAAAGACCGCAAGCGACTACTATTAATCGATGATGACCCAAATCTCATCTTATTAGTTAGGGATTATTTAGAGTTTCGAGGCTATGAAGTACTGACCGCCGATAATGGCAAAGAAGCTCTACACCTGCTTTCCCAAGATCTCCCTGATATGATCGTCTGTGACATCATGATGCCAGAGATGGATGGTTATGCACTGATCGAAAATGTCCGCCAAGATCCGCGCACGAGCTGGATTCCAGTTTTATTTCTCTCGGCTAGAGGTCAAAGTCAAGATCGGATCAAAGGTCTAAACTTGGGTGCTGATGTCTATATGGTCAAACCATTCGAGCCAGAAGAACTCGTCGCCCAAGTCGAGTCTTCGCTCAAGCAAACAAATCGGTTGTTATTACATACCGATTGTATGGGAGACGATGGTTCATCAATTCAAGTTCCAACTACTGTAGAACTCACGCCAACCGAACTAAAAGTAGTGCAATTAGTAGCTAGAGGACTAGCAAATCGGGAAATCGCCATCCAGATGAATGTCAGTCAACGCACGATCGAAAGTCACGTCTCGAATATGCTAGGTAAAACCGGACTGAGCAATCGCACCGAATTAGCCCGCTGGGCAATCGAGACGAGAATGGCGTGAGTTAGGCTTTAGGCTTTAGGTTTTAGGCTTTAGGCTTTAGCTAGGCTTTAGGTTTTAGGCTTTAGGTTTTAGCTTTGGTAAATTGTAGGTTGGGTTGAGCCTCGAAACCCAACGACTTCACCAGAATGACCGAATCGTTACCATCACGATCAAAGTTCCAGGTGGCTGTGGCTGAGAGTTGGATGGGTTGTCCTTCTTTAATGTTATACTTGGCATGGTCAAAGCTTGCGCTTTTGATAAAAACACGATCTATCGATAATGTCCCCATACCCGACAGCCCACACCCCACACCCCACACCCTAACCTCAAATTATGACCGTGCAAAGTATAGTGGGAATGGAGATTGAATCGATCGTGGTGCGAGGTTATTGACGGTGAGGTTGACGGTAGCAAGGTTGGAGATTTGTCCGTCGCTACCGACACCGAGGTAGGTGAAGCTATCGTTCCCGACATAGGTGGAAACGGGTTGGTAGGTGAAGTTGCCGTTGGTGATGCCGATTAATGCGCCAGCGGTGAGGTGGGCAGGGTTGACTGTTCCCCCAGTCCCCCCGTCTCCCAGTCTCCCCGTCCCAGAAATAGCGTTAATAATCGCCCAATCCATCGCCGATGGGAGTTTGCGAACGCCAGGTTTGAGGCTGGTGTTCATGAGATCGTAGGAGGTAGGTGTTTACTCCGGTGAATTCGCTATTATCCTGTGGGGTGGTGTCGATGAACCAGCCGACTCCGTTGGCATCGTTGTCGATGGTGATGGTGGCGGTTTTGGGGGTGCCGTTGGTGTTGTAGCTGGTGATGGTGCCTTCAGCTAGATGTCCGGTGGGGAGGTTGGTGATGTTGAAGGTGAAGTTTAGAGATGTTTTAGCTTTGAGCAAGTCTGACCAGATATCTATCGTGGTATTTTGAAGATTAGAGAGTATTTGAGGAGCATCAGAAAGATGGAAGACTGGGAATATATTAACGACGGACCCAGACCGACCTTCGCTAAAGTCCAAACGCTTATTGCCTGTGGTCAGACGGATTTCACCAGAGCTAATTTGATTGGACTCGATCTTAGCGATCTTAACTTGAGTGGTCTCGATCTCACTGAAGCCTGTTTGATTGGGGCTACTATTAGAGACTTGAGTGGTAGTAATTTGACTCGTGCCGATCTGAGAAATGCCAATTTGGTTGGTGCCAATTGTAAGAATGCTGATTCCAGTCGGGCTAATCTGGAAGGGGCTAATTTGAGAGGGGCGCGTCTGAACGGTGCTGATTTGCGTTGCAGATTGTTCGATGCTAACCTGGCTTTTGCCGATCTCAGGGATGCCAACATCGATCCCCACTTTGGATCTCGTGACAACTCTCTTTCCAACATCATCTTGTGGCAAACCTATCTTCCCAACGGTAAGCTGTTCGCTATTCCCTGGCTTACTACCGGACACGCTGAATACTTCCCCGAAGAGTTTAGATGAATTTTCATCATCTGCCATCAGCGCAGCAGGTAGAGAAATAATTGAAGTATTATTTTTAATTGAGTTTTGAAAATTATCTGGTAAGTTAGCAAAAAATTTTTAACCAGTGGGATATCTCCCTGTAGGTTGGGTTGAGCCTCGAAACCCAACAACCCCAGCATTATAACGGAACGATCGTTCGATGATTATCGGGTATCGCTACATCTTTCTGATTGCCTCCAGCACGCTGCGCGAAGAATATTTCAAATAATTAACCAATATCCATCGCCTGACACGGCAATGTGCGTTTGCGTAGCGTACTGGAGGTAATCGATATCGGTGATGTTGGGTTTCGCTTCACTCAACCCAACCTACAATCTCCTGCGCGAAGAATATTTCAAATAATTAACCAATATCCATCGCCTGATACGGCAATGTGCGTTTGCGTAGCGTACCGGAGGTAATCGATATTGGTGGTGTTGGGTTTCGCTTCACTCTGCTTGGTGCGCTGTCTTGTCGTTTTTTTATTCGGGGGTTCCCCCCGAATAAAAACGCCGCTGTCTTGGAAAGGTACTCCACTTGGGGAAACCCCAAGACCGCACTTTCCGCAAACCGTCGGGAAACAAAGGCGGGCGCGCATCCGCTACCCAACCTACGCGAAAATATGGGTTGAATTTCAGCAATTATGCTCTTTTAATGTGCCCTCGATCGGTCTACGTTAATTAGAGTTCCAGAATTGTCAGATGAAATATCGTAGAGCGAAGGTAGCAGGCGGCACTTACTTTTTCACTGTTGTCACTCATAACCGCCGACAATTTCTGTGCGAACCTGAAAATATCGCTCTGTTACGCGATGCTTTTCGATATGTAAAAAGCTCTCACCCGTTTATTATCGATGCAATCGCGATTTTACCAGAGCATATTCATTGTTTATGGACGCTACCACCCACAGGTGATGATTTTTCAACCAGATGGCGATTGCTCAAGAGTTATTTTACACGCCATTGTCAAGAGCAATATAACTGTGAAATATCCGCATCTAGATTCGACAAGCGAGAACAAGCGATTTGGCAACGTCGCTTTTGGGAACATCAAATTCAAGATGAGCTAGACTTTATCCATCATTTTGATTATATTCACTACAATCGGGTCAAGCACAAGTTAGTTCACTCTCCAAAGGATTGGCAATTTTCGAGTTTTCATCACCACGTTGGGCAGGGTATTTACACTTTAGATTGGGGTTCTTGAAAATCGTGGGTTGAGCCGATTCTCTTTGGTAGGTAATCGATGTTGGTGATGTTGGGTTTCGCTGCTCTCAACCCAACCTACAAATCTACTAATGCCTAATTCCCGCGATAAACTCCCGTCACCACCGCCGCTAATCGCTCCATTGCGGTCGCAATTTCCGCATCACCAGCAGTTAGACTGATCCGAATACACTGCTGCTTGTGTGCCCAGTCTTCGCGCAATCCAGGGAAGAACGAACTACCAGGGACAGCGATGATCCCAACTTGTTTGAGGGCTTCATATAGCTCCCAGTCGGTGATGGGGAGATCTTGGAACCACATCCAGGCAAAAATTGCGCCTTCACCACGGTGGAGATACCACGGCAGATCCTGAGGCATGAATTTGGTTAAACCTGCTTCGAGCACGGCGAATTTTTGTTGATAATAAGGTCGAATCACAGTAGTGGCTAAATCTGCCAATCTACCACTAGCAACGGCTTTAGCGGCGATTGCTTGTCCGTAGCGAGACGAATGAATACACATATTGGTTTGGAATGATTCTAGGATTCCAATCAATTTTTCACTACCGAGGGCGATCCCAATTCTTTCGCCAGGTAATCCGGCTTTGGAAAGACTCATACAGTGCAAGATATTGTCCCCAAAGATCGGGGTCATCTCCGTAAAATTTAAACTGGGAAATGGTGGTGCATAAGCCGAATCAATCAGTACTGGCACATCATAACTAGCTGCGAGATCGGCGATTTTGTAGACTTCCTCATCAGTCAAGACATTTCCCGTGGGATTGCAGGGACGGGAAAATAAGACACACCCAGTATCTTCACCGATGCGTAACTGACTAAAATCAGGCCGATATTTGAAGCGATGGTTTGCCGCATCGATATCTAAAGTTGGCTTGTAGGCAAATATTGAGTCGGGGACGATCGCCATCCCGCCATAACCCGTATAATCAGGACTCAGTGGTAAAACTACCTGCTTCATCCCCCCTGCTGTCTGCCCACCAAAGGCATTAATTGCATAAAAATACAAACTTTGACTACCAGGGGTAATTAGGACATTGCGAAAGGTCAAATTGAGGTTGTAGCGATGATTAAAATCGGTGACTACAGCATCGATTAATGGTTGATAACCTTGACTCGAACCATACCGACAGACAACCTCACCATAGTCGGGACTATCTAACAATTCGATCGTGTAATCCCGCCACATCTGCTCGATCTCCGGTAGGATAACTGGATTACCCGCACTGAGATTGATAAACTCTTGACCTTTTCTAGCTGTGAGAGTTTCTTGGATATCTTTCATGATGGCACGAACACCAGTCAGGTTAGACATTTGGGTACCGATTTGAGATAGTGCGAGGTTCATAATCATTTGTTGGTGGACAATCGAGCAGATGTTAAGGCTATTATAAACAACCATTCTGCTAAGTTGTCTATAATCAGTGAGCGTGGAAGTCTCTTCCACTCGATCGATCCGAAATAGCGATGCTCCAGCGGGGAGGCTACGTTAATGAGTGTAAATGGCATTTCACCCAGATCGATCGCTGATAACCGATCAATTAGGAGTTAAATTTAAGTGAGTAGAGTTGGGATTGGGATTCGGACGGCAACCAAACGCAAAGAACGTGCAGACGGACAGATTCACGTTTATGATGGCACGGGCAAAGGCAAATCCCAAGCAGCATTAGGGGTAGTATTACGATCGATCGGATTGGGGATTGAAGCAGGTGCCGATACCCGAATTTTATTACTTCAGTTCTTGAAAGGTTCGGAGCGGGATTATGATGAGGATGCAGCGATCGCCGCATTGAGAAAGAGTTTCCCACACTTGATCGATCGAGTCCGCACTGGACGATCCGAATATTTTGGACGGGATGAAATTATTGATTTCGATCGAGCCGAAGCCAGTCGCGCTTGGGCGGTAGCCAAAGGGGCGATTTATTCAGATTTATATTCAGTCATCGTGCTGGATGAATTAAATCCCACCCTAGATTTAGGCTTGCTTCCCGTCGCCGAAATCGTCGAAATGCTCCAATCCAAACCCAACCATCTCGAAGTAATTGTCACCGGGAGAGATGCACCCCCCGCTCTGATCGAAATCGCCGATCTGCACTCAGAGATGAAAGCGCACTATCACCCCGAAGCCGCAGCCCAAGGCATTGAAGGGATTGAAATCTATACAGGTGCAGGCAAAGGTAAATCTACAAGTGCCCTGGGCAAAGCACTACAAGCGATCGGGCGAGGCATCAGTCAAGATGAATCTGAGTCCCATCGCGTCCTGATCGTCCAATGGCTCAAAGGCGGCACAGGCTATACAGAAGATGCCGCGATCGATGCCCTCAAAAAAAGCTATCCTCAACTAGTCGATCACCATCGGTGTGGGGGCGATGCGATCGTCTGGCGGGGCAAACAACAGGATATCGACTACGTAGAGGCTCAAAGGGGCTGGGAAATCGCTAGTAGTGCAATCGCATCGGGACTCTATAAAACAGTCATTCTCGACGAATTAAACCCCACTGTAGACCTCGATCTCCTCCCCCAAGAACCGATCGTTCGCACCCTGACAAATAAACCACAGCACACACAAGTAATTATTACCGGACGCTGTTTCAACACCCCCGCCTACTTCAACATTGCCAGCGTCCACTCCGAAATGATCTGTCACAAACATTATGCCGATCGCGGTGTAGATTTGAGAAGAGGCGTAGACTTCTAACCAGCCTAAAGCACCCACAAACAACCCCTCCGCGCTCTCCTCCCCCTCTGCGTCCCATATTATGCCAAAAAAATCCAAAAAACAGGACAAAACTCAGCCCTCGCCAACACAACAATTGTCGTACCACATCTCTGAGGGCGAAGGCAGCTCCAAACTTTCCACCGCAGTCTATGAACAAGAGCTTGCTCATCTGCAAGTAGAATTGGTAAAAATGCAATACTGGGTAAAACATACTGGTACCCGGATTGTGATTTTATTTGAAGGGCGCGATGCAGCGGGGAAAGGCGGCACGATCAAACGCATTACCGAACCGCTCAATCCCCGTGGCTGTCGGGTTGTAGCCCTGGGAACGCCTAGCGATCGCGAAAAGACCGAATGGTACTTCCAACGCTATGTCGCTCATCTCCCCGCCGCAGGTGAAATCGTCTGTTTCGATCGCAGTTGGTACAACCGCGCAGGGGTAGAGCATGTGATGGGTTTTTGTAATGACGAACAGTATCAGGAATTCATGCAAACCTGTCCAGAATTTGAGCGGATGTTGGTTAGATCGGGGATGATTGTCCTAAAGTATTGGTTCTCTGTCAGCGATGACGAGCAAGAGCGACGCTTCCAATCGCGGACGCTAGATCCGGCTCGTCGCTGGAAACTCAGCCCGATGGATTTGGAATCGCGCGATCGTTGGGTAGAGTTTTCCCAAGCTAAAGACAATATGTTTGCCCATACCAATATTCCTGAAGCACCCTGGTTTACAGTTCAAGCCGACGACAAAAAACGCGCTCGGCTCAACTGCATCAGTCATGTATTGAGCAAAATTCCCTACGTGGATATGACACCCGAACCCCTCAAACTACCACCGCGTAAGATCGCTCCTGATGACTACGTGCGTCCACCACTCAACGAGCAGTTTTTTGTCCCCCAAATCGATTTACCGTCTTAGCTGGGCGAGTGCGAGCCGAGTAGCTAGTATTTCGATCGCTTGAGGTAGGATCAGATGCTCCTGAATCTGTACCCGTGCGTGGAGAGTTGCGGCTGTATCATCAGCTAAAACTGGTACGGCTGCTTGAACCAAAATCGGCCCAGCATCAACTTCTAGACTGACGAGATGGACGGTACAGCCTGTAATTTTAACTTTTGCCGCTAGGGCTTGCTCGATCGCGTTAATCCCTGGAAAACTGGGGAGTAGACTCGGGTGAATATTGACGATCCGATCGCCAAAAGCATCAATCAGCACTTGGGTAATCACCCGCATCCAACCAGCCATTACCACGCATTCCACCTGATGCGCTCGAAAGGTAGTGACGATCGCTCGATCGAGTTCCTCGCGTGTGAGATAATTGCGATGGTCGAGAAAAACTGTCGGGATACCTCTTTGGTGTGCCCGCTCGATCGCTTTGATTTCTGGCTTATTATGAATCAGTAGGGCAATCTTGGCATTTAAATCGCCGCTGTCGATCGATCGAGCCACTGCTTCAAAGTTACTACCACTTCCAGATGCCATCATGCCGAGGATCGCTGGGAATCGATCTTCAGGTACAGTTGTAGGCATAGGTGAGATGAGGCTTGGTGTATCAGTCATGGATGCGTATGTGTGAAGATCGAGCAAATCCCAGTCTATTGCCACTAAAAGATCGTATGTAGAGAGCTTTTCGACAGTCTATCCATTTTAAGCCCATCTGCGGCAGAAATATCGCCCTTACCAGCCAGCACCGCTATTAAATTAATTGATAATTTGGTTGTCCTGCTGGGGATTTCAACCCCGAAGCCATAGCTTCTGTCCTTTGTTAACCACGAATCGACATAGACTACAAAATAGTTAAACTGCGATCCGATCGACTTGAAGATGCGATCTCAGAATGGGTAAACTATAAAAATAATCGACAGATTGCCTGTTCGTAATTCCCTGGTTTAATCCCTCTAACTGTGTGTCTTTTCCCGATCGATCTAGAGCAAACACCCAGAGATCGAGCCACAACTGTCAACACTATGCCTACAGTAGGCTACCACCAACGGCTCACTGTCGCCAAAGCTACGCCAACGACTTCGCTCAGTCCAAGTCTCGCAAGCTGTCAAATATTAACTATCAACTATCAACTATCAACTATCAAAATATGAGCTATACAGAAACGATCGAGAAACCATCAACAGCCCGCAAACTTGCACCTAATTATCGCGTCTTGTTACACAATGATGACTTTAATGCGATGGAACATGTAGTTGAGGTGTTAACAACTAGCATTCCAAACATGTCAGCACCTCATGCCATCAATATCATGATGGAAGCCCATCAATATGGCATGGCACTAGTCATCACTTGCGCCCAAGAACACGCCGAGCACTATTCCGAAGTCTTGAAAAGTCACGGTCTTACCAGTACGATCGAGCCAGCCGATTAGGTTTAAGCTGTACTCCATCCAGCGATCGCTACCAGCATA
Organism: Chamaesiphon sp.; assembly: GCF_041737865.1. Classification (NCBI taxonomy): domain Bacteria; kingdom Bacillati; phylum Cyanobacteriota; class Cyanophyceae; order Gomontiellales; family Chamaesiphonaceae; genus Chamaesiphon; species Chamaesiphon sp. The sequence goes on along the minus strand of NZ_JBGSQZ010000320.1, from coordinate 14,353 downwards.
AATGACGTCAAATACTACTCGAACATGGGGCAATCGATCGATCGCCCCTACCCTAAATCCCTCGCTGTCTCGTTTTATCAATTATCAATTATCAATTAGTTTAATAACTATCCGTAGGATTCACCAATTTAATCAACTTCTGCTTAATTTGGTTGTCAAATACTTCCCACTTGAGCTTAGAAAAATCCGAATTCTCATTAAACCCACCCAAGAAACCTACCGGAATCTCAAACCCACCAGCGGTAAATCGTCCGCCCCCAAAGAAACGTCCCTCGCTATTTTTGCCAAAGGCTTCCTTAATAAACTCGTCTGGATCGAGGGTTAATTTGGACGTGCGGAGGGAACCAATCACCAATTCGACTTCATCATCCTCATCGCGGACGATGCCGTATACAACCGCCGTATGGACGTTCTCCTCAGTCACGAGGAAATCCGCAGCTTGAGGAATTGCATCGCGCTCTTCATAGCGTAAATAGCCCACACCTGCGATCGAGAAATTATTCTGCACGACGCGATTGGTAAGGGATCTCTGAATCACCTCCATCACCCGTTTGGATCGATGTACTTGCAGGATCGCATTGAGCAATTGAGCATCATAAAAGCGGCTCAGATACCCTGCGGCTAAAAAGTCTTCTTCCTGTGCCTGCATCAAGCGATTTGTATCAGATCGCAACCCGTGCATCAGTGCCGTAGCACATTTGACATGTTCGCTAATGCTGCTGTCGAGCTTGAGCAGTCCCGCTTGGAGATATTGAGTCAGAATTGTCGCTGTCGCCCTAGTAGAGGGACGAATATCCACAAATTCGGCATTCAGATCTTCTTGCAGACTGTGGTGGTCGATAATAACTGTAATCGGAATTCCAGCTTGTCTGACTGATTCTAACAACTGACAGGTGGTACCTTGGTTATCAATCAGTACGCAGCCTTGGTAGTTGGCTAAATCTTTTTCCTTGAGATTTGCACAGGCGATCTTCCTGGTGGGTAATCCTGTCAGTTTGACAAGGGCGATATTTTCTTGGTGACTGAGCGCACCAGCGTAGACTAGATCGCAGTTGATATTGTATTGCTTGGCGATCAGTTGGTATGCCCAAGCTCCAGACAGAGCATCAGGATCGGGAAAGTCTTGTAATAAAACAATTTGGCGTTCCCCACGATGCCGTTCTAGTGTTGCTTTTAGGGCTGCAACTCGAATATCTTCTGAAGGCAAATCGCTACGACGATCGAGTGTAGCAGCTCCATTAGAGACTGGCAATGTCAGCGTTGCTGAGGTGCCGATCGTGTGAGCAGATTCACTATCTAGTACAAGTTCTGGATGCTCGACATCAGTATCTGTCGGCATTGTCATTTCGAGCATTCCACGTACAGAATTCATATCTATCCCTGAAGCTTGACCGTTGAGAGGCTTAATCGAATTTAAAGACATCTAATTCAGCAGAGGTATAATATCTCTATCTGACTATCATAAACAACTGCGATCGGATTGGCAATTAGCGATTTTACCTAACTCTAAATCATAGATCCTACTATCGATTACTGACAGTAGCTGTGAGTCTTCTATTGCTACCTTCTAAACCGATCGACTGCTGCTAACTGACTTAGTATCGTCCTAATGTGTGACAAATAAAGCACGAATTCCACCTACAGCCGTTGTAACAAATTCAATCCATGCGTATCCGTACCGCAGGTATGCAGCAAGTTGTAACTCTTGCCCAAGCGTTTGACTGTCTCTGTCTGCTCAAAGCTAGGAATCCAGGGCTGGGGATTGTTGTAGGCATAATAAGTCTCGACACCATCAATGCCCAATGATACAGCCGTGGGAATCAGTTCCTCTGGCGATCGACGGTACCGCGATGGGTGAGCCAACACCACGATCGCTCCAGCCCGATGTAGTGCTGCGATTACCCGTTCTGCACGAGCATCAACACCTCTAGGTTCCCTTCCAGTCAGATATGGAGCCAAACTTGGTTCGAGCGGATCGAAGCCATAGCCGAGGATGTGTACATCTACTGGGGGTAAATACGCCGTAATTTCAATTCCCGTCCACAAATGTGGGCGGCGATCGATCCCGTCGATTTCCAACCATTTAGCAGCCCGATAATAGCCATCAACACAATGATGATCTGTAATCGCCATCCCCTGCAACCCAATCTCAACCGCCTGTGCCATCAAGGCTTCTGGCGTGAGTTTTCCATCAGAGCAATTGGTGTGCATGTGGAAATTGTAATGCTTAGGACAACTATCAGCCTGAATGTTGGTAAAGACTTGTCGCAGTAAAGTGATGTTTTGTGCTGAGTGTTGGTGCTCCATAACTTGGGATGTACGATGGTAGTTGCCTACGACTGTCCAGGTGATTCCGTAAAAATTTGGCGATCTCTATATATTCAGATTACCCCAATCGTTGCAAAACTTTATGAGAATAGCATCGATCGCTCTCTCATGATTTGGCAAGTTGGAGATGATTCTGCTTTAATTGTAGCGGTCTGTGGGCGATCGAGTTCGGGTTAGTTTTGCTCCACTCAGTTATTAATGCTTTGCCTAGCTTAGGTTGCAGGAATTTTCTGAATGTTTTTCATTTTCGATTAAAAAGTTTAAGGATATTTTAAGATTTCTCACAGATTTGAACGATCTCAACCTTGCTAATTTATGATATACGGAAGTGCTAGAGCTAGCACTTGAGTTCTTTCAGCCATCAGGCGGGTGAGGCCGATCGTGTCATCAAACTTCCTACGTTCTTTATTCCTGGCTGCGCTAGCGAGCTTCTTTGCACCGATGCTACTGATGTCTGGCTCTCTGGCAAGCACATGGCTATTGGCTTGTATTCCTGGTGTCGGTTCGATCGGTCAAGTACCAACAACAATGTTACTTGCCTTTCTCGATACATTTGGTGGCGGCTCTGCCGTGCAAGGGATGTTGACCATCGGTTTAGTTTGCGGATTTGTCGGCGCACTCTTTGATACCTACGTTTTCTACAATCGCAGGACTCCTAAGGGGAATTAGGTTTTAGGCTTTAGGTTTTAGGTTTTAGTCAAGATTAAGCCTGGACACAAGCGTCCTCAATTACTTCCAGTGCCTCAGCCTCCCCATCCCCCTATCCCCCAACTCCCTATACAATAGAGACATAACTTTACATTGGGCGATCGCATGGCGGAGGACTTCAGAGAATTTTTAGATGTACTCGAAAAACGGGGACAACTACGGCGGATTAAAACCCTAGTAGACTCCGACTTAGAAATTGCCGAAATCGCCAATCGGATGTTGCAGTGTGGTGGCCCAGGGTTACTATTTGAAAATGTCAAGGGTGCCAAATATCCGGTAGCAGTCAATATCATGGGCACAGTAGAACGGATCTGCTGGGCGATGAATATGAAACAACCTCAGGAACTAGAGGATCTGGGACGAAAATTGGCAATGCTCCAGCAGCCCAAACCGCCCAAAAAGATCGATCAAGCAGTCGAGTTTGGCAAAGTATTATTCGATGTTCTCAAAGCCAAACCGAGTCGAGATTACTTCCCACCCTGTCAACAAGTTGTAATCGAGGGAAATGACCTAGACTTAAATAGCCTGCCCTTAATTCGCCCTTACGGTGGCGATGCGGGGAAAATTATTACCTTAGGATTGGTAATTACCAAAGATTGTGAAACGGGTACGCCAAATATCGGCGTATATCGGCTCCAGTTGCAATCTAAAAATACGATGACCGTTCAATGGTTGTCCGTACGTGGTGGAGCGCGTCACCTCCGCAAAGCAGCCGAACGGGGTAAAAAATTAGAAATTGCGATCGCTTTAGGCGTACATCCCCTCGTAATTATGGCAGCCGCTACGCCGATTCCGATGGATCTATCGGAGTGGTTATTTGCTGGGCTGTATGGTGGTGGTGGGATCAAACTAGCCAAATGTAAAACAGTCGATCTAGAAGTACCTGCTGACTCAGAATTTGTCCTCGAAGGGACAATTACGCCAGGGGAAGAAATGGTTGATGGCCCGTTTGGGGATCACATGGGTTATTACAACCAATCCAAATCATGCCCATTGATTCGATTCAATTGCATGACCCACCGCAAGAATCCAATCTATCTAACTACTTTCAGCGGTCGTCCACCCAAGGAAGAAGCGATGATCGCGATCGCTCTCAACCGGATTTATACACCGATCTTACGCCAACAGGTACCAGAAATTGTAGATTTCTTCTTGCCGATGGAGGCATTGAGTTATAAAGCGGCAATTATCTCGATCGATAAAGCCTATCCAGGACAAGCTAGACGCGCTGCACTCGCATTCTGGAGTGCCCTACCCCAATTTACCTACACTAAATTTGTGATCGTCGTCGATAAGGATATCAATATCCGCGACCCACGCCAAGTAGTCTGGGCAATCAGTTCTAAAGTCGATCCCCAGCGGGATGTATTTATCATCCCCGATACCCCCTTCGATAAACTCGACTTTGCTACCCCGAAAGTGGGGCTAGGTAGCCGGATGGGCATCGATGCAACAACCAAAGTTTATCCCGAAACTGAAGCTGAATGGGGGGAACAGTTAGAACCCGATCCAGCGATGGCGGCGATAGTAGATAGACGTTGGGCTGAGTATGGGCTAGCAGATATCAATCTAGATGAAGTCAATGCCAATTTATTTGGCTACGATATGAAATAACTAGAGCAGCAAATCAATTTCCCAGTCCGCGTAGGCAGGCTGTTGCCGCTCGCTGCAATGGCCTGACTCTGCATCATGAGCAGAGATTTTAGTCTCTAAGCTCTTCGTATTGCCAACTCAAGTTAAAAAAGGGGAGGGGAGATCGATCTCCCCTCCCCTACTTTGTAAAGCTAATCTTTGTTTACTATGACTACTAGTTAAAGTTGGTTAGCTTTCTGGCGGGTAGTCCGGCAGATGCCGAAGTTGCGCGGGTAATCGCAGGAGAGACGACCACTTTAGACATGGTTGATAGTGGTTGAGATCCTAAAATCAAACCACCTAAGTTGTGATGTTGAGTAACTACTGTCCAAGACTGTCTTGGAGTAGGTGTGAAGATTGCGGTGTAGTTACTCTTGCGAGTCACGGCTGCGGTAGTCAAGTTGGAACGCTTGACGAATAGCAGGTTAACAAAAGATTTCATCGGTTTAGTAGCTACTAATTTTTCACCAGGAATATCAAATTTTGGTACGCTGGTGTAGGCTTGGGCGGTAGCTAATTGGAGACTGTTGGCACTAATCGATGGTGCTGTGACTGTCCGAGATGCTAACTGTTTTAGAGCCAGTACTGCGCGGGGTTTGATACTAATTGCTTTTGCTACTGAAGCACTGGCAACTATCGGCTGACTGTTGAGATTGTTAGCTAACAACCGTTGTAGTCCAGAGGGAATAGCGGCAATCGGATCGAGCGAGTGTTGGGTTGTAGTCGTTTTTGGCACGATCGATTTAGATGCTACAGCGCGAGGTCGTACTGACGGAATTGCGGCAATCGGATTTAGAGCGTACGGTGCCCTCTTGGTGGTAGCACTAGCAGTTACTGGAGTCTGTTGCAGCTTCTGCATCGTGTCTGGACGTACTACGGGAAACGGATCGTTCGCGAAGCGTGGGCTTTGCCCAATCGCCGCCTTTGCCATCATCGCCGACAAAGGTGTCGGTGCGCCAATCTCAGTGGCAGCAATCGATCGAGTACCTGTCGCAGTAGATAAAATCCGTTTTGCTACACGATCGCTAGAATTACCAATAAACAATCCTGGTACTGGTATCGCCGTTTGGGGATTAATTGCACGGGCTAAGGCGAGGGAGATGGAGTTCTTTACCTGCCGTGACTTGGCTAGCTTGGTAGCTTTAGCTGATAAATGCTGCGGTCTGGTCGATGGTGAGATGAAACCTGCTAGAGTATTGTGGTTGCTCTGACGAAGTGTCGTAGCGTCGCTAGCTGAAAGACTTCCAGACTTCGCCATCGCATTGATGGCTAGTTGACGTACGGCGAAGTCTGGAGTTGCCGGAATCCCAGTTAATAGATCTTTATCGATCGTCGTACCAATAGTGGCATTACTCCATTGAGACTGGGTTGAAGTTTTACCAGTATGGCGAATTGCTGATGGTTTGGTTGCGGCGTAAGTACAGAAGGGTTCTGATAGTAATAACGCTGTTCCCAATAAGCCCAGACTAGGTTGTAACCAAGTAAGCCAAATTTTTAACATCTTTGAATTAACTCTATATAGTAGAAATTTTTAGTTGCTGTCACTTTCAGAGTTAGTACTAACTCTGCTGGACACGAGCCGATCGCGTTCCTAAGCTAAATCTGCTACAAAGTAAATGAAAGTTATAATGAAATCGTACCTACGTTTTCTAATCGATTGGCAGATGGAACAACGGTAGTAACTGGATTTTAGACCCACTGACTACCCAAATTTGATTGGCTGCGATGACCATCGTTTTGGACAATCTTCATCACATTAATTCCAAATAAAATTGGATAGATCTCAACAGTACGCTCTTAATACCACGATTGTATCACGATTTTTTTATAGCCCCATCAGTATTTACACGGGGATTATCCACAGTTGAATCGCGCCAGTCTGACTACCTGTGACTAAGTACAGGTGATGAGGATGCCATGCTAAGGCAGTAATTTTACTGAGGCTCTGAGTCAGGATTTGTTCGAGATCTCCCTGTGCTGACCATCGGCAGGTATAGCCGTCGGCACCGCCGGATGCCCAGATGGGTGCGTGAGGGTGAGCGGTAAGTGCTACCACAATCTCCTGATGACCTTCTAAAAGCTGACCATCCCACATTGCATCGGAATTTAAGTTCCAGAGCACGATCGCTGTCCCACTGGCTACCGCTAGACAGGGAGTGGTAGTTCCGGCTAGCCAACTAAGTTGGCGAACCTTGCCAGGGCATCCTTGCAAAGTCCACGGATCGTCTGGGTGATGCCAATCCACGATTGTCAAGGTGCAATCGAGATTGCCCGCAGCCAGATAGCGACCATCTCTAGACCAAGCAATATTGAGACTAGCCGTGTCTACATTTAGGCTATAGGTTTTTGTCCGCTCTTTGGGAGACCAAATTTTGACACCTTTGTATCCAGCTACCGCCAGATATTCCCCCGCTGGATGCCATGCTAGATCGAAGACTGATGATTTGGCAAATTTCCAGGCGACGATCTCAGTAGACTTTGGGACATCCCAGATTTGCACTTGTGAACCATAACTTACGGCTAGGTATGGCTTAGTTGGATGCCAAACTAGCTGCTCGATCCATCGATCGACACTAATATCGACTAACTGTGGCGGGGTATTGACATCCTCACAATGCCAAATTAATAACCGTCCCGCTTGCCCACCAGCAGCTAGCCAATCGCCATCGGCACTAAAGGCAATCCGATCGATAGAGTATCCATCTGCTGCCTGCAATACCACTGGTTCACTGTCTCCAGGTACCCAGATGACCTCCCCCGCCGCCGAACTAGCAGCCCAACCCCGACCGTCTGGTGCATACACCAAGCCAGTCACAAAATCACTGATTTGACCTTGCCAAGCTAACTGTAATTCCATACTGAGTCAGCGATTTGGGCAATGATGGAAGTTGCTAGCAACACCGTTTGAATCGAAACAAATGTATGCAAATTACCAGTTAAACCGCCTCACCTGAATAATTCAAGTTAGGATTCAGTACAACTGGTAACCGATTGAAATATGGCTCAAGTCAGACTTGAACTGACGACCAAGGGCTTATGAGTCCCCTACTCTACCGACTGAGCTATTGAGCCAATTTATTTAACGTATCCCAGCATAACATGAGTAACGCAGCTTGGCTAGTCAATTTGCATTAAATATTTTTCAGAGTCGTCAATCTCAATCTCGATCGCTAATTTCACCATATCCTCCTAAGATGCAGATTGGTTAACTCTCATTCTTTAGCTATTGGCTGGAAGATGAGCCATCGGATTGACAGCAGATCCACCACTAGGACGAATTTCAAAGTGCAAGTGAGAGCCAGTACTATGTCCTGTGCTACCCATCTGAGCGACTTGCTGACCCTGACGAACTGTTTGACCGATACTTACTGACAACCGACTATTGTGCCCGTAGCGGGTAGTGGTACCATCGCCATGTCTGATTTCTACCAAATTACCGTACCCACCTGAATTCCAACCTGCGGCGATGACAATCCCATCAGCGGCGGCATTGATCGGGGTGCCGATGGGGCCAGCGATGTCGATTCCTTTGTGCATTCTACCCCAGCGACGACCGAACCTTGATGTGAGGGTACCGATGGCTGGCCAGGAATAGCCGAGCGTTGTTATACCAGTGCCATTGGTAGGCAGACGATCTTCAGGGTTGTTAAACTCACCGTCAGATCCGACATTATTGGGAGCGTAATATGACGGTGAATTAGCAGCATTAAAGGTTTTAATTTTTGGTGCCCCAACATCGAGCGGGATCGAGACACCAACATTAGGCTGCGCTAGAGTGTTAATGTCAGTGCGATTGGCAACCGACGATGGATAAAAACGTGGTGCGATCGATCGATCGATCGATACTGGCTGCGGTGTCTGCATCTGTGAGACACCACTCCGTAATTGCTCTATGTATCTATCCGTACTACTAGAGCGTGCCGACGATCCAGGTCGAAGCGGCGTTAGGTTCGTAGTTTGCGCTGATTTGGCTGCGGCGATATCAGGATAGTTAGCCGGAATACTAGATATTCCCATCAAAACTGCCAGTCCCAGCAGCATGGCTGAGGTACGGCTCCGATAATTACCCAATACAGCGGCAATCTTTACCAAACCTGATGGTCGATCGAGAATTGTGGGGGACGATGCGGTCGTCGGCACATCCTGACGCTCGTTCAGGGAATGAGCTAATTTAACCTGCTGCGTAATTTCGGTTTTCAACGAGAATGTCTCCTAAATTTGATTACTACATTAGTTGGCACAGACGAATTTGTCTAAGCTGAACTCCCTGCTAACCGATCTCACTTTGACCTCACACCAAATAATATCAGCACGACGGCAATTTAATCCAAACTGATTTTCACCTTTGGATTTGGGTAAATCGATCTTCAGATCGACTTACCTCAAAAACGATGGATTACCGTGTGCTGACAGCGACGGGGATCGCTAAGGTTACTTTAAGTTAAGATGCAACAATTTGCAAGTTTTTTGAGATTCGATCGGGTGTTTAATTTCACTTTCAAGATTGATAAATTTGATTCTAAGCTATGCAAGTCTTCGCTTTGCACCGAAGCCAATCGGTGTCAAATCGATGATTGGCTTGGCTTCTACCGCACTAAACCGACTTCAAACAGCAGATTAATCGACGATCGGGATGAGCATTGATGCAAAGGACAACCGTATATTTACATAGAGCTATTTCGATCCCAACATTGGGATCGAAAAATCGGAAAATTGTCAAGCTCAGTATTGCTTTCGATGGTAATTATCTCTAAATTTTCGCAATCTTCTACTTGGGTGCTAAACGATCGATTGAATAAGTAATTACTAATTTAATTTAGATAAATTCACCATATCAATGATAGAAATTGCTTATCTAAAATCAGCGATACTGTCAAAACTACTCGTGTAAAAATCGCCCCAAAAATCTCTTAGTGTGGATTGACTCGGTATTGTATATCCTGTCTGGGATGTATCCGCTACACCTACGTTTACAGGTCGAGTTGACGGCGAGCCTCAAATAGTCCAATAGCAGCACTCACAGAGAGATTAAGACTTCTCACACCTGGTTCGCTCATGGGAATATATACTGTCGCAGCACAGTGTTCCAGAATTTGGTCGGGCAGTCCGTTAGTTTCACTGCCAAACAGTAACCAGTCATCAGCCTGAAACTGAAATTTAAAGTGACTACAGCTACCTCTAACACTAAAGCCCACCCACCGTCCAGGTTGTTGGAGCCGAAATTCAATAAATGCGTCGATCGAGGGATGGATTTTGAGACTGACATAAGGCCAGTAGTCTAATCCAGCTCGTTTGAGGTAACGATCGGTGATTTCAAAGCCCAACGGCCCGACTAAGTGTAATTGAGTGCGAGTAGCGGCGCACGTTCGCGCGATATTTCCAGTATTGGGCGGAATTTGAGGATTGACTAAAACTAGCTGAGGCATAAGTTGAAAATTGGCAGACAGAAAATTGAGGTTTAGTCGATTTGATGGGTGAAAGGTGATCTAAGTATTTGCTGGATCTAGGTTGTAGTGATTCGGTCGAGAATTTGCAATCTTCTGTAATATATAGATTTTCTTTATGTTTGAGCCGTGTGCTGGATTGATTGGAATTTTAAATCAGTTGGAATTTGGCGTTGGGAGGTAGCAGGGGGTTAGCTCGATTCGGCACCGACGCTACCACAAAGGACGATCTCGATCGACAATTCTCTTTCGCCCCCTCCGCATCAACCCTTTCTAAGCAACAGATTGACAGATATAACGATCCAATTCTATCTCCTGCTGTTCGACCCGATCGATCGCATCGATCACGATTGCTTTGGCATCAGGTTCTCGATCGAACATTCGTAGCCATTGTTGAGCGGTATTGCCCTCGCGGAGAATCTTTTTCACAGGCGATAGGAAGCAAGCAAAGCCGCGTTGCTTGGCAAATCCATAGACCTCACCATAAAGTTCCTCGCTCCAGTCATGAGCGGTAATCGATCGACCATCCTGCCAATGTCTGAGAGTAGCATCCAGACTAGACTTAGCCACCAACATTTCATTTTCGTCGGCGAGGTGGACTAATTCCTGGGCGGATAAACTACTCATTCCTAGCGGATCTAGACTTGGATCGGCAATCAGTTGCCACAATCTCGCTTCAATCAGGCTAGTAACGGCCAGTAAGGCAAGCGGATCGATGATTAGGTCACAAATTCTCAATTCGAGGCGATTGAGATTGTAGGGGCGGCGATCGCCGTTAGGACGAACTGATGACCAGAGATGACGAACATTTTGCATCGTTTTTTGCTCTAATTGTTCGTTCACCCATTTGATATGGTGCGCGTGACTCTCAAATAACGGGACATGGGCTGGTGTCTTGGGAAACAGTCCCCACCGAGTGGAGTGGTAGCCTGTAGGTACACCGTCGAGGAAAGGCGAAGCTGCGCTCAATGCCAGATATAGCGGAGCTTCAACTCGCACTAGCCGACAGGCGCGCATCAGCAATTCTGGATCGCTAATGCCGATATTGATGTGGACGCTGGCGGTGACGACTTTGGTACCGTAAGTCTGTTCGATATAGGTATGATAGGGATTTTCAGGATCGGAACGGTAAAATTTATCCGTCCCACCCAGCGATAGAGTGCTACCTGGAATCAACGTATAGTCACCAATCCGCTGGAGATAAGCACGCAACTGGCGGCGCGGTGAGACTAATGCACACAGTAACCGCTCGTATGAAGTGAACGGAGCGGTAGTATATTCAACATTGCGACTATCCGGTTCGATGATAAACCCGTCCAAATCCGCCACAATTCGATCGGATAAACCGACAATCTCTCCTTGGGGAGTACCCGTGTAGACTTCAATTTCAAATCCTTTGGAAAGCAGCATGGGGGTAGGGTTTAGGTTTTAGGTTTTAGGCTTTAGGCTTTAGGCTTGAAATTTCGAGCGTTAGGCTTGACGTTTATAAGTAATCATAGCGGTTTTGCTTTGGCAATCTGCGATCGCACCCTCGATCTCTCTCTATTGACTCGTAACCAACTAGTGCAGCAACCTCCAACCTCCAACCTCCAACCTCCAACCTCCAACCTCCAACCCAAACCCTCAAATCTCTTGCCTATTCCCTAAAACCTAAAACCTAAAGCCTAAAGCCTATTCCCCAATGCCTATTCCCTTCCGTCCAGCGATCGCCGATAATTGATATCTAATCGTAAAAATCACAACGCAAGCAGCACAACAGAAATAATGGGAGTGATTTGGGAAATCGATTTTTACTCGCGCCCTCTAGTTGATGAGCGACAGAAAAAAGTTTGGGAATTGTTGATCTGCGAAAGTCCATCGACAACAGCACAACCAGCCAGCGGACTATTTCGTTATGCTCAGTATTGTCCCAGCGATAAAGTCAACTCGCTGTGGTTGGGAGAAGCCCTACAAGCAGCCATGATTGAGGCAAAGCAATCGCCCCAGCGGATTCGCTTTTTTCGGCGACAGATGAATAATATGATAACTAAAGCCTGCAAGGATATTGGAGTTCCTGCTGCGGCTAGTCGGCGATCGATCGCTCTGCGACAATGGTTAGATGAGCGGATGCAGCAATTTTATCCCAGCCAGCCCAACTATCAAGCTGTGGCTAGCTTATCGGTGCAGATGTTTTCCGATCCGCCCCAACCGCTCCCTGAAGCTCTCATCGGTGAGAAGTGGGGATTCGTCAGTCTAGCAGCCAGTGAATTTGCTGATATGAGCGACTGGGAAATTGGATTCGGGGAAGCTTTCCCATTAGATATGGTAGGTATCACTCCAGAGATGCAAATTCCTGGTTTGATTCTCTACTCCCCACGTTCGGTACCACTCGCCGCTTGGATGTCAGGATTGGAAATCGTGTCAGTCCGATATCAACCCGCACCAAAATCCACACTACTATTAGAGACAGGAGCTAGTGAAAGCTGGATTTTAGCTCGTCTAGAAGGGACAACCCAGCAAGAAGCTGCACGGTTTGAAGTTAGCAAACAACAAGCCAATGGAGTTCACTTTATCGCCATCCAAGCCAATCCCGATCTGGAAGAATTTGCCGGATTTTGGCTACTGTATGAGTCAGTCGATCGTTGACAGTTGAAAGCTGCCACAAGTGTGCTGAAGGTGTCTTGAAATATGGATAGACAATAGGGCGTTGCTGATTTGAGGCATGATTTCCCTTTTGTGCAATTCCTCCATCCCCTAGTCCCTCCATCCCCAGTCCCCCAGTCCCCCCATCTCCCATCGCCCCAATGGATATCGCCGAACAACTACTAGATCTAGCTGCCAAAGCGGGTGCCGAAGCCGCAGAAGTTTATCAAGCTAAATCTCTATCCCGCCCAGTTTTCTTTGAAGCAAATCGGCTCAAGCAGTTGGAATCAGCTCAGAGCGAAGGAATTGCGCTACGGTTGTGGAAAGATGGCAAGCCAGGACTGGCAGTGGCGTATGGTGCCGTCGAGCCAAAGATCTTAGTCGCTAAAAGCATCGAACTATCGCAACTTAACGAGCCAGAAACGCCGGAATTAAATGCAGCCGATCGCAATATCTATCCCGATTTAGGTCATACAATACCGAGGGAGGAATTGGTGGCAATGGGCAAAACGGCGATCGAATTAGTGCGATCGAATTTCCCTGACGTGCTTTGTAACAGTCAATGGGACTGCGATATCGAAACCACCAAACTGGTAAATAGTCTAGGGCTAGATTGCAGTTATACCGATACTACATTGAGCGGCTATCTAGCAGTAGAATGGATTCGAGGCGATGATTTTTTGAGTGTCGGCGACGGTCAAACTCAAAGAGGCGATCTAGATCCGACGAAAATCGCCCAGAGTGTCATCAAACGACTGGAGTGGGCAAAAACTAATGTCAGCCCACCCACAGGCAAAGTGCCAGTTTTATTTACCGCCAAGGCAGCGGATATGCTGTGGGACACCGTTCAGGCAGCAATGAATGGTAAACAGGTGCTCGAAGGAGCTTCACCGTGGAGCGACAGGTTGGGGCAAAAAGTGATTTCTCCCCTGCTCACGCTCACTCAAGCACCAGATCTGGGGCCATTTAGTTGTCCTTTTGATGATGAGGGTTCGCCAACCCGAACTTTGACGCTAATTCATGAAGGTAAACTAAACTTATTCTATGCCGATCGGACGATCGGTCGTCAGCTTGGTTCTGGCTCTACCGGAAATGGCTTTCGATCGGGTTTAGGCAGTTATCCCACCCCTGGATTGGTCAATCTGACGATCGCACCTGGGACAAGGAGCTTTGCCGAATTAGTCAAGCATCTCGATTCAGGCATTATCATCGACCAAATTTTGGGTAATGATGCTGGAATGTCTGGTGATTTTTCAATCAATGTCGAGCTGGGTTATCGCGTCAAAAATGGTCGGATTAGCGGGCGGATCAAGGATACGATGGTAAGCGGCAATGTCTACACAGCACTCAAACAAGTCGTCGCCATCGGCGCAGATACCGATTGGAATGGCCCTTGTCACACGCCTTCGTTGATTGTCGAGGGGTTGTCTGTGACGGGTAGGGGTTAGGCTTTAGGCTTTAGGTATTAGGTGTTAGATGTACCCCTGTTAAGGTGAGCTGTTGTACTATGGGGCAAAAAGCCGAGTATAATTTTATTCAAAAGCTAAAAACCTAAGCAGAGAGGGAATTAAAGATGATTAGTGACATCTTTGAAAAATTTGTAGAACAGACACCCTTGA
>NZ_JBGSQZ010000318.1:0-52423 GCF_041737865.1 Chamaesiphon sp. | reverse complement strand
TAAATCCAAAAACTTTAGAGAGATCGGGTAATTTACCGATCTGGCATTGACGATCGCCAACGACAGAGAAGTGAGGTTATCTTACAATAATCTTTGCCGTTAAGATCGTCCAAAACATTGGCACTTTAGAGAGATCGCTCCCTAAAAAATGAACGTACATCTCACGAACAGGTAGTCACAGTGATGCTCGTTCGGCTAGTTTTAGTTCGTTCTGGGCAATTAATCAGGAGTAAGTTTAATCCCTAAATTCAAAGCCGGATTATTCAGCCACCTGTCGCCGACATGCGTATAAATCGCCGTAGTCCGAGGATCGGCATGTCCCAGTAAATCTTGTACCTGCCGCAAAGACGCACCACTTTGAATCGCTAAGGTTCCCGCTGTATGCCGCAGTGAGTGAGCCGATAAAGTCCGACCCTCGCCATACTTGAGATCGAGCATATTGAGATAACCATCGACGATCTTTCTCATCCCCCGCCGCGACAGCCGAAAATCTTGCTCGGCTGGATTTAAATTGCGGGGACGGTAATAAAGATTGATAAATAGCGGCGTAATCCCAGCAATACTGTACCCTGCCTTCTTTCTAGCGAGTAAATACCGATCGAGTAAATCCACTAATTCGGGAATTAACGGCACGATTCGCTGCTGTTGTTTGCTAGTAACGGTAATCCCCACGCCCATCACCCCCCGCACGATATCCTTGATGTTAGCTCGATGCACCTCCATCGTTCGCGCGCCTTCTAAAGTCATAATTCCCAACAACAGTTGGTCGCGCAACGTCTTGAGCGATGCAGGTTTACTCAAGGGAGCCTGGAGGAAGGCTTGGGCTTCCTCCGCAGTTAAATAAGTAATCCGTTCGGCAGGATCGCTGCGCTGTTTGGGCGGTTTAACGCCCCAGACGGGGTTAATTGTCAGCAGTCTGTATTCCATCGCCGCATCGTACATTCGACTGATGGCGACGAGTTTGAGGGAAATGGTGGTGGGCTTATATTTTTTAGAGACAAGATGATGGCGATAGATCTTAATCTGATCCCTAGTGACAGTTAGGGGTTGAAGCTGATTTGTCTGGCACCAAAGTAGATAGTAGCGGACTTCGCACCAATAAGTACGGATCGTTTCGGCACTAGCACCACCCGCCCCAACATCGAAGGTGAGGAAATTGGTAAACGCGGCAATTAATTCATCAGCATTGAGATTAAAGGGGGTTGCCGATGGGATGTTTGAAACGTCAGGTGTAGCAGTGGGATTTAGATCGTCCAATGGGGCACTCTTTAAGGAGGCTAGTATCTAAATTCTACTTGAATCCGAGTGTAATTTTTTAACAAATTCTTCCACATTCACTCTAAATTCCCTGGGGGCAAAGTTTCTTTCCCCTTTCCCCTTTCCCCCACACTCCCACCCCCCTAAAAGCAACGGGCCGCTAAGGCACTTTAGCGGAACGTCTTGAGACTATAGTTGTTGCTGGAACTAGGTTTCAATCGGTTGCTAGCTTTTAGAGGTTTTCGCCAAATTCACACCAAATCGGCTAGTGTATTAGTAGCAATCGCTTGATATTTATGGCGATTATCGTCGTAACGACTGAGGGTGTTGAGGTTGGCGTGACGACTCAAGGATTGAGCGGCTCGAATATTACCGTCGCTGGCATCGAGGTACGCTGTGATGGCACTGTGCCTAATCCGATGGGGAGAGACTATTTTATCGATCCCTGCTGCTTCGCTAAACTCTCGCACCAAGCGATAAATAGTGCTACCATCGAGTCGATGTCCCTTGCTACGTCGATCTAGGCTGGTGAATAGAGGATCGGACGATTGATAGTTATCTCTAGCTGCCAACCATTGTGAGATCGCGATGGTGGTTGCTAGCGATAGGTCGATCTGGCTTTTTTGGATCTTGCCTTTGCCCAGAATCGCCAGTCTTCCAGATTCGCTAAAATCAACTACGTCGAGACTACAGATTTCATTACGGCGTAAAGCGTTGTCCCAAAGTAATCTCAGAATTGCATAATCTCTGATCCCTTTGACTGTGCTGCGATCTGGAATAAGCAGCATTTCTCTAAACCCAGCCACAGCAATCCCTGTGGTATCACCATAACTTTCAACTTTCAAGCAGCTAACATCGGCTAGATTGAAGCTACATCGTTCTACAGTCCGGGCGTAATCGACGAAGGATTTTAGAGCTGAAAGCCGAACGTTAATCGTACTGGGGGCTAATTTAGCTTCGATGAGTTGTTGTCGGTATTGTAGGGCTTGGTAAACTGCTTCGGGCTGAGATAAACAGAGAAATTGAGAGAGGAGCTTGGTAGATACGTCACTGCTGTAGATGCGACGACAAAAATCGGCGATCGCTTTACCATAGTTTCGCTTGGTGTTGGCAGAGATTTTCAGACGCAGGAATTCGGCTAATATATCCGTTACGGCAGAAGATGTAGTCGAGACTAAAGAGCTTTCTGGCGTAGGCTGTGGCTCGGCATTAATATTGACGACCATTTTCTGACGCTCCAGGGATTAGGCTACTGCAAATCCAGTGTAAGGACGGATTTCCGGTTCATGAAAACCGAGGACGATATCTTGTTTGGGAATGCCCTGTTGGATTAGTTCGTCGGCGATGCCATCCTCAGTATTGTCTAACTGAATCCAGACTCGATTGTCAATAATCTCGACGTGAATCAAACAACTATGAAGATGAGTTTGACGTTCCCAACCCTCTGAGAGGATTAAGTATCCATCGGTTTCGGGATCGAAGATTTGGTGATTTTTGACGCTAACGTTGGCGTAGACAATATTGACATAGGGTTTAAGCACCTTGCGGATAATTTGACGGTAAGTATCTAACCGATCCATCGAGCGATCTCCTCTGTTTCAGGGTAAAAAGTTAAGAGTTTGAGAACTTGATTTTCAAGTAGGATCTGTCCGATCTCCTGCTCGAACAATTTTAGAAAAATTGATTCGCGAATAGCCAGATAAAGTGTGCGTTCTGGCTCAATTCGGGCTAGGACATTTTGATAGAGAACGTACTGACCCAGAGCGACTTCAAGATCTCTAATTTCCGAAGGACTGACAAAACTTTTAATTTCAACTGCAATTTTCTGAGATCCTTTATCCGCAGCCAGTAACTTTTCAGCTCCCAAGTCGATGAAGAGATCTTTTTTGCCAACCTTGAGGTTGTACGGATCGTGGCTGATATGCCAGCCATCTTTGACTAAGGCGGCTTTGAAGCAATCGTGGAAGATATCTTTAGCTGGCATCGGATAATTGGTTGGCGGAGATTGCTAGCGATAGTGCTATGCTAGCACAAAATAAGAGTACGACAATGAATTTTGTCTGACCCATTAAAGCTAAAGCATCGTTAACCCAGATTTTGATTTAAATGCTGCTCACCACCCTCCAATCACTATTAAATATCGAGGCATAAATCCGGTTTTGAACCACGAGAGTGTTCTGGTGCTTGACGATAATCCCCGATAATAGTAATTCCCGTTCGATGGGACTATTGGCGATCGCAATTTCTGACTGTTCTAAAACTTGTTGATAGAGCGCGAGCAGTTGCGGAGATTGCCGACTTTTGGTAATCCGATCGCGAATGGTTCTCAAGTGTTCTGGTTCGTCTTGGGATTCCCAATTATCGATTATCTGCGTCCTTACTAGCTGCTCGATCCACTCGGCTTCGCGGTTGAGAGGAATGAGATCGGGACTATTGCGAATTAGCTTACAGAGTTTTTGAGTGAGGAACGGTTGTCCGTTCGTCCAGGATAGGACTGCTTTGAGGATGGTTTGAGGGTTGGTGACTCGCTCTGCCAATCCTTGTAGTAAGGGTTGGGCTTCGTGTTCTTTGAAGCCTTCGAGTTGAATAGATTGGCCGATATTGAAGGGGGTAATCTGGGTATTGGTAATTAACTCGGAAGGGGTGGCGACACCAAAGAGGGCGAAAGTTAAGCGTTGATATTTGGGGTTGAGGCTGCGCTGGTTGTAGCAGGAACGAATCAGGGCGAAGAAATCATTAACGGGGAATTTTAAGCCCAAGATGCAATCGATTTCATCGATGAAAATGACGAGTTGGGTTGAGGGCGTGCCGACTTCTACGAGTAAAACCAATTCGATAAATTCACTCAATCGCTGGACTGGGGAGAGATCGACGCGATCTTGCCACCAAGTTTTGAGGTTGACTTTACCACGTAGCTCGAAATGTCGGCCTAATTCGGAGGCGATGCCCTTGTACCATTGTTCGGGGGTGACGGTTTCACTGCCAATCCGAGTCATATCGATCGAGGCACACCACATCCCTTCATGTTGGAGGTGATTTATCATCCGTACCATCAGGCTGGATTTACCCATCTGGCGGGGATTGAGGACGTAGCAAAACTCGCCGCGTTTGATTGCTTTGTACAAGTGCCTGTCGGCGGCACGGACGACATAGGTGGGTGCGTCCATCGGCAGGCTGCCACCGACTTGATAGTCAAAGGTGGTGGGTGATTCGGCACTGCGGAGTAGCTCGTTTTCAAACAGGAGTTCGGATTGGGTGGCTTTGAGGATACCGAGGGTGTGAGAGAGTTCTTGGGTGCGTTCTAGGACTTTGTGTTCTAGGGTGCGGCTGTATTCGGTTAATTCATCTCTGGCTTGTTCGAGGGCAAGATTTTTGAGTGCTAGCTCTTGGGCGAACTGAATCCGCTCGGCTTCGGCTCGTTTGCGAAGGGATATATCGGTAAAGGCAACCATCGCATAGGCAACTCGACCATTGTCGTCAAAGACTGGCGTACCAGCAGATTCGATCGGAATAATTTTGTCAGCTTGATGAATTTCGATATCGTCAACAGTGCTACGTTCGCCACTTAATGCTCGGATCAGGGGCTGATTTTGAGTCGGGTAGAGTCGATCGGTTCCGGCTTGATAGAGTTGATAAATTTCCGACAATCGATCGGCTGTGGCTTCGGCGACAATCCCTTTGCCCAAGAGCTGCTGGGCGATCTGATTGGCATAGAAAGGTTTGCCATCAGCATCGAGGATACCAATACCCACGGGCACTCCTTCTAAGAATTTATTCAGTCTGCTTTCGTTTTCACGCAAGGCGACGTAAAGTTGGGCATTTTGGATCGAGATTGCGGCTTGAGCAGATAGGAGCTTGAGGATTTCTACTCGATCGGGTGTGAAGGTACCGATAGTAAGATTATTTTCTAAATACAGCAGACCGATTAGTTGGGATTGATGGACGATCGGAGTACATAAGATCGACTTGGGTTGGGTTTGGATGATGTAATGATCTGTGGCAAATATACTCTCACCGCTGGCATCTGCTATTACTACATCTTCTCTGGTTCTGGCTACATAATTCAATAGAGAGATGGGTAACTCTGTGCTGGTGGCGACGGGGGTGGCGCGATCTACTTTTATCTCTTCTGGTTCACTCGAACCTTGGGCGACGATCGATAATTCACCTGCTGTTTCTAAAATCAGAAATCCAATTCGAGCACCAGCATTTTCCATGACTATTTTGAGCGATCTTTTCAATAACTCATCCAGTAAAATTTCGCTAGAAATAGTTTGCGAAGCTTTCATTACTGTAGCTAAGTCTAAAGCCTCACCCGTGCTACCACCAGTTGTGGAAACTGGAAAACTACCTGGAGTTCTGGATGATTTGACATCCAAAAACTGTGGATATCGAGTTTCGAGATCTTTAAGTTTTGCTATCGCGCCCCAACGTTGATAAGCGTAGTAAGCATCAAATAGATAATGGTTGGCTACATGCTTTTGGTTTCTGCCCAAATAAAACCGTCCGGCAAGCTCGTTGGCTAGAGCTACTTCATTGGTATATTCGTTTTCTGTGGCTAGAGAGATAGCTAGATCGTAATATTCTCTGGCATCTTTGTCTTGGCCTAATACTCTAGCAAGTTCGGCTTCAACTAAGTAATATTTGTGCAAATAATTCATCGGTGCATGATGCGACCAATGCTCCATTTTTTGCTGATTATGAGCTACTTTTTCCAGGATCTGCGGTTGTTGCAGTGGATCGTCACCAAATATTGCCAACCAAGCTAACGAATCATAAAAATGGAAGATCGCAAAATTAATCGTCCCAATTGTATTCCCGACATATTCGGCTGCGGCGATCGCATTCTCAATTGCTTGAGGATATTCTTGAAAAAGATAGCAAAGAATGAGTTTTTGAAGATACAGCTCACATAGGGCATTGCGATCGTTTATTTCCACAAAAACTTGCTTCATTGTTTCTTCATCGTAGTGCTCTCCGACCAAACGACAATTATGTTCGGATTTGCCAATTAGATTTAAGACCGCTTGCCAGTAAGTTTTGTGTCTTTCAAGGATATGCTTTTGCTGGATTTGAGCGATGGCAACGCTCGCTTTTTCCATCTCCCGTTCTAGCTCTGCTAGTTCCTTGCCGCTATAGTAGGCGAGGTAGCAGTGAGAATGTATTCCCCAAGCAGCAAAATGTAAATCCCCAGTCTCTAGACCGATTCGATATCCTTCTAAAAAAGGGATGAGAGTTGCCCTAACGTGCTCTTTCCAATGTCTGATAAAACAATTTACAAAGAAGAGAATACTCGGCTGAAGTTCTTTGGCATTAAATTTTTCGATCAGCTTCAAAGCGAGTTGACCGACTTGATAACCTCCATCAAGATCTGCTACTACTCCACAGAGAACTATTCCATAGGTCGCATATGCCCTAGCGGACAGAGGTGCATTTCCATACTCAACCGATAAGCTGACCATTTTCGTCACTACTAGGGCAAACAGAGGAGGAGAGGTCACATAGCAACTGTGCATCATTTCAAACATGAAATTCATGGCTGCAAGCTTTTCTGGATCGGTCATTGCGGGTAGATCGACTAAATCCGCGACATCCTTAATTCCTCTCGCCGCTAAAGCAGCTTTTACTTCGGCTAAACTATGCTCGATATCTAATGGGCTTGGTTGGGTGGGGAAAACTATCCCCATCATCTCCAAAATTGACAGCGCGACACTCACTGCCTCCACTAGCTGATTCTGTGAGGAAGCAGCTTGGATTTTCAGGCTATAAACTTTCGCCTTATCTAGCAATGTGTTGGCTGTTTGCAATACGATCTCAACTAACTGTTCCATCTGCACCAGATCGCCGAGCAGGAACTTTGTTTCGGCTGCTTCTACATACAGTTTGAGGATGAGATCGTACTGACACTGCCAGCAGTCTGCTCCTAATAGGCTCAATCCAACCTGAAAGTAATTGAATGCTGGTTGATAAGCTACCGCTTGCTTGGCTTTTTTACCAACTCTGAGATTCAATCTAGCCAGTTCATCTCGCTCTTGTTGTCGCTCGATTAGTTGCCGACCCAAGTTTAATTGGTTGACAATTTCAAAGAGTTTTTGCTCTTGTGTTGCTAGGGGCGTAGTTTGCATTAACAGTTGACCCATCCGCAGATGCACAGCCTGTTTATCCGCTGCTGGAATTAGCAAATAGACTGCTTGTTGGATGCGATCGTGGGCAAACTTATATTCGATAGTAATGCTCTGTGACAAGTCCTGTGTGTCAGATTCGAGCAGTTTATAAGCATCACTCAGCGGTAAAACTAAACCAGCTAAAATAGCTGGCCACAGTTCTGTTGCGGTTGCATGGGGGGATTGTGCGGATACAGTTGCCAACGTCTGGAGATCGAATTGGTTGCCAATACAGGCTGCTAGTTTTAATACCTGTTGGGTGGACGTTTCCAACTTTTGAACGTTAGCGGATATCAGTTCGACCACATTATCGGTGATGGCTTGAGCTTGGATTTCCCCTAAATCCCACTGCCAATGGTTGAGCTGGTAGTCAAATACCAATAATTCTCGATCGTATAGCGATTTCAAAAACTCATTGACAAAGAAAGGATTGCCATTAGTTTTAGCTAGCACCAATTCTGTCAGTGGTGCGGCAGTCTCTTCCGCAACTTTAAGAGTTGTACTAATTAACCGATTTACCTCGATCGATTCCAAAGGTTGCAGGGTGATATAATCGACCAATCCTTCAGTTTTACCGATCTCGTCCAAGGTTAATATTAAGGGATGAGCTGGATTTGTCTCATTATTTCGATAGGCACCAATAATATATAAATAATGACCCTGAGTTTCGGTCATGAGCAGTTGCATCAGCAACAAAGAAGCTTCATCAGCCCATTGCAGATCGTCTAAAAATAACACCAAGGGATGTGCCGATCGCGCAAACACCCAGACAAAGTTTTTAAATACTAGATTGAAGCGATTTTGGGCTTCTGCGGCAGCTAGTTCTGCTACGGCAGGCTGGGCACCAATCATCAGCTCTAGTTCGGGAATTAGAGCGATAATTACTCGACCATTATTACCAAGAGCAGCTAACAATTTTTGTCGCCAGTCAGCGATCTGGACATCATTTTCTGCCAAGAGTTGTTTGATTAGGCTGCGAAAGGCTCGTACCAAAGAAGAATAAGGAATATCTCTTTGGAACTGGTCGAATTTGCCAGAGATAAAGTAGCCATGCTGCCGCGTAATTGGTTTATATACTTCCTTGACTAAAACTGACTTACCAATGCCAGAATAACCTCTGACTAGCATCATTTGCTTTTGCCCTAGACTGACTCGCTCAAAGCCAGCCAACAACTGCTCGATTTCCCGTTCGCGCCCGTATAATTTTTGAGAAATTTGGAATTTATCGGCAATATCTCGATTTCCCAACCCAAAGGGATCGATACGTCCGGTTTGCGACCATTGGCTGTGACATGCTTCTAAGTCTACCTGAAGACCACAAGCTGATTGGTAACGATCTTCAGCATTTTTAGCCATCAGCTTCATCACAATCTCAGACAAGCAGAGCGGAATCTCTGGGATGAGTATGTGCGGTGGGGTGGGGTGTTTGGCAATGTGCGAGTGAACTAACTCCATTGCATCAGTAGTTGCAAAGGGCAATCGATTAGTTAATAGCTCATAAAAAGTTACCCCCAAAGAGTAAAAATCAGTACGACGATCGATTTCTCGATTCATCCGTCCAGTTTGTTCGGGTGAGATATAGGCTAATGTACCTTCCAACTGAGTGGGATTGCCTAAGTTGGGATTTTCGCGTGAGAGGAAGGTGGAAATACCAAAGTCAATCAGCTCGATCTGACCTGTGGTGGGGTTGAAAACTATATTGGATGGGTTAATGTCTTTGTGAATGATTTGACACTGATGGACTCGACCGAGAATCTCAACAATTTGGATCGCAATATTTAGAAACTCAGCTACAGTAAATTGTCTACCATCGTGCATCAATCGTGCTAGAGATTCACCGCCAAAATCTGCTAGGACTATGACCCAACAGTTTTGTTCGTTTTCCAGATCGTAGACATTGACGACACCTTCAACCTGAAGGTTTTTGGTAATTGTATACTCTCGTTTAAACCAGGCTATTTGTTTGGGAGATGGGTAGGCTTGTTTGAGTGTTTTGAGAATAACCGATCGCCCATCTTCTACCCGCTGCCCACGATACACCAATGAATTGGTACTTTCATAGATCTTTTCGATCGCCTGATAGCCTGAAATAGTTGCCATGATTACGATCGCCTTTTGTTGATGTGTGGTTGAGCTAAATCGCGGATAAAATTGCTGAAAGCCTTGCTAGCAAACGGGTATTCAAAAAATAGTCGGATCTATTTACTTATCCAAAATTATAGATATACTATAGCAAACTACTTGAATGCCAACGATTGTGTCTTGAAAAGGTGCTCTACTTGGGGAAACCCCAAGAACGCACTTTCCGCAAATCGTGGCTAATGATGCAAAGTCCGCCTTCGCGGACTAATTGATTAGTCCGCGAAGGCGGACTTTGCACTCCGAGGAGCGGTTTCTAACCGCTTTGCTCACAGGTAGCAACTTGAGTTATTTCCTGATTATTCGATCGACTCAGATTCGATTACTCTACAGCTAATTACCAATGCGCGACGTTGGCTGTCTGTATGATTGGGTCTGGAATAATGTAATGTGTGGCAATGATGCACGGTTGCACCTCCAGGCGGCAATGGGCAAACAACGGCTTGAGATGTGTCTACCCCTTCTGCGATTAAACCGGAGCCTTCGTAGGGGCGATGCGGCTCGATCCCTCTCAGATGAGAACCAGGGATGAAATGCAAGCAGCCATTTTCGGGGGTGGCAGGATCTAAAGGCATCCAAATTTTGAGGAGATCTACGGAGCCAGGATAGGCTGCGTCTTGGTGCCAGGGCATCTCGGCTCCACAGTGGGCTGGTTTGAGGTAGACACGTATTCTACCGACGATCTTTGTTGGCTCGACATCAAGCAGGTGTGCGGCAATCTCGATCGCATTGCGATAGAATCTCGTATCGAGCAATTGAGGAAAGACTAACTCTGGAGATGGAATCCACACCAGGATTTCTTTCCCATCAGCAAGCGGGAGCTGTTGTCGCCCAGCAAGTAGAGCGATTTTTGCTGGGGAGTATCCTGCCATCTGTGCGACGATTTCATCGTAGATCCCCCTGAGCCACTCAATTTCATCGTCGGTAGTAATTCGGTCTAAACTCAGGAATCCTTGTTGCCAAAAGATATTGACTCGCTCATCTTGGATGTCAAAACTCACTCGGTCTTGCATAACTTTGTAGATAGCCACTAGGGTTAACTAGCACAATTAACCGCTATTAACGTTGGTTAGTAGCGGCTGTGTATAGCTTCTATCCCTCACGCTGCGGATTTAGAGTGAGGATTTCCGATCGAATTTTGTTAGCAGAATTGGAGTCAAACGCAACAAAATTGCATGATCCCAAAAATGCCTGGGTTCTCCGCAAGAAACTTTTCGATGTCCTGCTTGTTTAATTGCTCCAGACCTTCAGGTAAACCAGGTAAGGTAAAATAGCCGTTGGAGCCAAGGTCACTGATATCCCCAGGATAATCTGGGTCTGTTGTTGGGAGTTGTTTGAGTCGCTCGATCTCTGCTTTGGGATCTTGCCGTAATTTTGCCAAGGTTACTGGATTTTTCCAGGCATGAGCGATTAATCTAGCCCATTGATCTTGTTCGTTTGAGGAGAGAATGTCTGACATCTTGTTTGGTAAGTGGGGTAAGTGGGTCAGTAAAAAAAATTACATAGCCTCGATCGATCTGGATGAGATCCACGCACGAAAACTCTACTTTTACCAGGGTGATGTGTTTACTTTTGAATTAAATTATCTACAATATATAAATAATTACCCGATCGTGTCAAGTAAGCTTCATATCGGGAATGAGACACAATTTTGTTCTGGGGAAAAAATATGCTAAATAATACCAGTCAAGAGCCAAACAATAATTATGACGAAGCTTATAAGTTGTTGGCACAATCGAGTGTAGAAGCCGATTTGCCCCTGTTGGAGGATATTCAAGGCAATATCCTCAAAAGTCACGGCAGAACTTATTCTATTTATCTGTTCTTGCACTTTGACAACAAGCAACCAGAAGCTACCAAAAACTGGATTGGGGATTTCGCCCAAAAGTATGTTGGATCGGCTACTCAGCAAGCAGCACAAAGTCGAGCATACAGAGAACTCTGTAATCAAAATGCGGTGGCTCTACCTCAAAACTTATTTGTGAATTTTTCCTTATCATTTAAAGGGTATGAAGCATTAGGATTAGATGCTAAGACTAATTTTCTCAAACTTTATCAGCAAAAACTAAAAGCTATAGAAACTAATTTTATTGGCTCACATCCCTTCGAGGAGGGAATGATCGAAAACATAGGTACTCTCAAAGATAAGCGGAGTGATTGGGAAGAAGAGTATCTGCAAGCTAACGACGAAATTCATGCTTTAATCTTGCTAGCCGATAGCGATCGCGATGGTCTTTTTGAGAAAGCAAGTAGCATCATCAAAGAAATAAAAGAAAACAGCTCTACTACCATTAAAATTGTCAAAACAGAAATTGGCTTTGTCCGTAGAAACAATTTAGATATGCCTGTAGAACCATTTGGTTTTGCCGATAACATCAGCCAGCCTTTATTTCTGAAAACAGATATCGAAGAAGTCACAAATAAAGATAAATGGGATCCAAGTGCTAATTTGCGGTTGGTGCTAAATGTCGATCCTTTCGGCGAAAAATTTACCGATAGAAAAGGCACTAAATATAGTTTTGGGAGTTTTTTGGTTTATCGAAAACTGGAACAAGATGTAAAGGGTTTCAATAATGAAATCACCAAGTTAGCTCGTAAGTTAGAAAATCGCGGGAGCGATGCCCCTCCCCAAGAAGAAACAGAGCAACTCGCCAGAGCTTATAGCATGGGTCGGTTTCGAGAAGATGGCCGACCTGTGGCGATGTATGTCAATCTCGGCAATCCTGAAGGAAGTGAAATAGAGTTAAATAACTTTAACTATGGAGCGGGATCGGACTTTAAAGATACATCTCAATGGAAATGCCCATTTCACGCTCATATTCGGAAGGTTACTTCGCGGGCAACAAACAGCGATAAGGTATATTCTGGCAGTAATTATGATGATACCGCTGAAAATCAACGTCAAAGACGAATCGCGCGGCGGGGCACAACCTACGGCTTACCCACAGAAGATTGCGCCCTCCTCTTATCAGCATCAACGCAAGAAAATTTAGCCCATTACCAACATCTCTGCGAACAACTAGGAGTCAAACTCGCAGCGGGTAAAGAAGGAACACTATTTTTCTGTTTCCAAAGCGATATTCAAGCCCAATTTAATAAGCTTCAAGACTACGCGAACGATCGAGATTTTGGACCAAATCAACAGAGGAATCTAGGAGCAGACCCGATCGCAGGGCAACAAGGTAAAGAAGAACAATGGCCGAGTCAGACCTGGCCGAGCAAGTGGGGAGATAAAAAAAACCCTATTGAGGATGCCAGTTTTTTTGGGTATGTGACTCCTAGAGGGGGTGAATATTTCTTCACGCCCAGCCTGAGTTTTCTGAGATCGCTAAAAGCAGCATGAGCCAGATCCCTCTTTATCGACCCAGATTGAAGTCTTGCTTTCGGTGTGAAGTTATTCCCTCGGAAGGGGTGGTATTGCTGGCGGAAAACCAATCTTTGATCCTTGCCAATCCTGCCTTCATTGAATTGGTACAATTGCTGGACGGACAGCACACTATAGCCGAAATTATTGCCCTGCTTCAGCATCAAATGTCTTCACCAGAAGTTTTCTCCCTGTTGATGCAAATTAGGGAGTATGTGGTTGATACTCCGCCGCCAATGCCTGTGGAGCAAGCAGCTTTTTGGGAACTGCTCGGCATCGAGCCGGAAGTGGCTGCCCAACGGTTGCAAAGTTCCTCTCTATCGGTAACAACCTACGGCGATCTCGATCCGACTCTGTTCGAGTCCACGATCGCAGATGTGGGTGTGCGAGTCAGTCCTGATGGGGAACGATCGATCGTGCTGACTGACGATTATCTCCAAGTAGGACTGGCAGACTTCAATCGGCAAGCCTTGGCAGCAAATCAGCCTTGGATGTTGGTCAAACCCGTAGGAACAGAAATTTGGTTGGGGCCGCTATTTATTCCCGGTCAAACTGGTTGCTGGGAGTGTCTGAGAGTAAGAATACAGGGTCATCGCAAGGTCGAAACCTATCTCCAGCACAAACAGCAGACGCACCATCCGTTCCCCGCACCGTTAGCTATTTTACCATCTACTTGGCATACAGCCCTCAGTCTGGCAGCTACAGAAGTCGTAAAATGGATCGTCAGTGGCACCAATCCCACGCTTGAGGGCAATATCGTCACGCTGAATATGCTCACCCTCGATCGCCGCAATCATCGCTTGATTCGTCGCCCTCAATGTGCTGCTTGCGGACAGCCCGATCTGATGGCGCAAGTACAGTCAATTCCGCCAGTTCTCCAAAGTCGTCCCAAAAGTTTCACGACTGATGGGGGACATCGCAGTATTTCGCCAGCAGCAACCTTCGATCGATTGCAGTCGCAGATTAGCCCCATTACAGGCATCATCAGCTTGCTGACACCACCGCATGGCTGGGAACACCAACAGGAACTCACTCCCGCTTACCTGAGTCATGGCATTTTTAGCGACTGGAGCCAAGATTTAGACTCGCTCCGCCACAGCCTAAATCGATCGGCTAGCGGTAAGGGAAAAAGTGATATTCAGGCAAAAGTTAGTGCGATTGGTGAAGCGATCGAACATTATGCTGGCGGATTTCAGGGCGATGAATGCCGCATCCGCGATCGATTCAAAAACCTCGATCGGCCAATTCATCCAAACGATTGTATGTTATTTAGCGATCGGCAGTTCCAAAATCGGGAGCTGGGGACTGCCAACTCGTCTCATCTAACTTGGGTGCCCCAAGCATTCGATCGAGAGCGAGAAATTGATTGGAGTCCCGTGTGGTCTTTAACCGATAACCAACCTCGATATCTGCCTACTGCCTATTGCTACTACGGATATGCCAGACAGCATCAGATCGAGTTTACTAGGGCTGATTCCAATGGCTGTGCGGCTGGCAATACCCTGGAAGAGGCGATCTTGCAAGGCTTTTTGGAGTTGGTCGAGCGGGATAGCGTAGCGTTGTGGTGGTACAATCGTTTGCCCAAACCTGCGGTAGATCTTGCCGCCTTTAACGAACCCTACTTTCAAGAATTAGGGCAATTCTATCAACAGCACCACCGCGACTTGTGGGTACTAGATATTACTAGCGATTTAAATATTCCGACCTTTGCTGCCATTTCGCGCCGAAACGATACAGCGGTGGAAAATATTATTCTCGGATTTGGGACGCATCTCGACCCGCAAATTGCCATCCTCCGCGCCCTCACCGAACTCAATCAGTCACTCCCAGCTGTCTTATTTAACCAGTACGCACAAAGTCGTGCTTACCGAGATTGTTACCCTGAAGCCTTGGCCTGGTGGCAAACAGCCACAATTGAAAATCAGCCCTATTTAATACCCGATCGTACTGCTAAATCGAAAATAGCAGCAGATTATCTCTACAATTGGAGTAATAACCTTGAAACTGATGTGATGAATTGTGCTAAGTTAGCTCATTCCAAGGGTCTAGAAATGCTAGTTTTAGATTTGACTCGACCGGATATTGAATTGTCAGTTGTCAAAGTTATCGTGCCAGGATTGCGACATTTTTGGCCGAGATTTGCACCAGGGCGACTATACGATATTCCCGTTAAGATGGATTACTTAACAGCACCGTTAACAGAGGAACAATTTAACCCTCAGCCCATTTTCTTTTAACTGAATATGAGTGACTCATCAAACCAGCAGCACGTTGTTATCTCTATTTTAGAGACGACTTTAGTTGAGATCGCTCCGTTTGCTACGCAAATAATTACTCCCGATCCGCCAGATCCAAATCACATTTATACACTCTCACGCTTTGCCTACATTCACACTCAAGATAGCCAAATGGTGCTGGAATCTCCGTTAGCTCATTGTCGAGTAATTTTGCACGATCGGCAATCGATTGATATCCTCCACGCACTCTCTTCTCCTCAAACACTGACACAATTAAGTAACCAATTTGCAGATATTCCTCAAGCGATCGTTTCAACATTACTAAGTTGGTTACTAGGAGCAGAATTCTTGACTGTTTCCGATAAAAATGGCACACAAGAGGAAGAGCCATCGCTACAGTTGTGGGAATTTCACGACCTATTATTTCATGCTAGAAGTCGCTTAGGAAGACATAATTATCCTTACGGAAAAAGCGATGCTCATTTAGGTAAAATCGCACCCCTGCCTGCGGTAAAATCGTCGAACTCATTGCTAACAATTCCGCTAGATCGGCCCAATATTGAAGCCATCATCGATCTAGATCTCCCCTTTACGCAGGTAATGGAGCAAAGGCGATCCCACAGATTACATGGCAAACAGCCAATTACCATCGAACAATTAGGCGAGTTTCTATTTCGTACTACCCGGATTAGATCGATCGAAACCAATGAATCCGTCGAGTACGAATTTAGCGATCGACCATATCCTAGCGGTGGTGCTTGTTATGAATTAGAGCTGTATTTGGCGATTAATGCTTGTCAAGGCATCGAACCAGGATTTTACCATTACTGTCCCAGAGAACATCTTCTGAGGCGATTGAGTGGGTCTACGGTGGCAGTTTATCAGCTTTCCTGCCAAGCCGCGATCGGATCGGGCTTACCGCAGATCTTAATTATCTTTACTGCCCGCTTTCCCAGAGTAACTTGGAAATACCATGCTCTTGCCTATGCCCTGATTTTGAAGCATGTCGGCGTTCTATACCAAAGTATGTATCTAGTTGCAACAGCGATGGAACTGGCTCCTTGCGCCATTGGTGGTGGAAATTCTGACTTGTTTGCTCAGGCGACTGGCATCAATTATTTGGATGAGACTTCGATCGGTGAGTTTATACTCGGTAGCAAATCGAAATAGCAGCAGACGATCGATCGCTAATAAGGATTTTCGATCTCAAGATCGCGCTACCAGTTAGTTCCGATTGAAACATCGCTAGTATACCAAAGAAGATAAGGCTATTTTAACTTGTTGTACTATGCGTAGCCGCAGGATCGACTAACTTAAACGCCTGCTGATATAACTCACAACCAGGAATCGCTTTATCTCCCACTCGATCGATTAAACCCAGACTGCTCAACTTATAAGCTAGGATCGGAGCTAGGACGAGCGGAATAGTGGCACTCATGACTCGATCGAGAGCTTGAGCTAATTCTGGCTGTTCTGTTAGCGTTACCCAATGACGTTGTAAGTGATGGTGATAAATTCCACTAGCTGTGGCGGCAGTTTCTAGTAGTTGCGCTAGAGTGATGTCGCCACGACTCAGATGATAGAAGGCAATATTCACCAGTGCGGGATGTCCCCCCACCAGCTCCATTAGTTGCCCAGCATCTACTCCATCTTCCCAGTCGAGTCCATAGCATCGAGCTAACTGCTGTACCTCTGCTAACGAGAAAGTATCTAACTGAATTGGCAAGCCGACATTAAAGGGGGATTGGTTGAGCTGAAGGGGAATGTAAATTTCTGTCGAGTGAACCACAATCAAGCGGAGCTTTTGCCAAATCGGGAGGATTTTGGCTTCTTCATACCAAGAGCGCAGCAACGGCAAAAAATCATGGGCGATCTGCGGATGCTCGAAAATTTGATTCAGCTCATCGAATACCAATACCAGGGGCGTAGCAATTTTTGCTAATAGATAGTGTTGGAAGTACTCAGTGCAGCTAATTTTGCTGCCGAGATCTTCATCCCAATACTCGTCGAGCATCGGTTTGAGTTGGAGCTGACGAGCCACATTCGTACAGATACAACGCAAAAATCGATCGAGATCGCTCAAAATCGATTCGTCAACTTGGGCGAGATTGAGGCTGACAGTATGGTAGCCCAAGCTTTGCGCCGATGCCAGTACCCTCAGTAGCAACGATGTCTTACCCATTTCTCGCGGTGCTTTGATCCGCACCAATGCTCCTGGCTTGGTAATTTCGCGATCGATCTGCGCTGCAAATGGGGTGCGCTCTAAATAAAATGGCGAGCCGAGCGGGACTGCACCATCGGGGTAGCGCGGTAATGTGTCTGGTGTCGGAATATCGTTGGTGAAGCTTGTCTCAAAGACGATCGATTCGTTCCCACCAGCACAAATCGATTCAGGCTGGAAAGTCTGCGGCGATCGCATATCTACCGTTGAAATTTCTCGCCAGTCTAATTCTAATTTCCGACAGAGTTCTTCAAAAGTTGTATAGTCAACAGCTTTGCCAGTCAGAAATTTATTAACTGTAGCGAGTGCAAAGCCGACATCCTCAGCCAAGGAGCGTTGACTGGGAAAACCATTGCGGTTGAGTGCCAGTTTGACTCGATCGATGCAATTTTCTCGAACTCTGAGAGATCTGGACATATCACCTCTCACTGTAGATGTTCTAATCTTACAATATAATTCAAGCAAAAAGTAGTCGTTAGATATACATAAGTTATAAACAAGTTAGTCATTCGTAGTCTCAAACTTAGTTAGGAGTCGAGTTTGATAGATGTATCGAATGCGCTCGAACCGAATCTACTTAAAATGTATTGGGAATCGATTATGCAACTACCTTTAGGCCCCCAAACCCCCGCTTTTGTCCAGCTCACGCGCTGGATTTTTAGCCCGATGTCATTTATGGACGAATGCGTTCGTCGCTTTGGAGACATGTATACCCTCAATCTGGGTAAAAATAATCTAGTCTTTGTCAGCAATCCTCAAGCCTTGCAGCAAATTTTAACTCAAGATACTAAAGCAGATTTTCATGCTCCAGGCGATCTGAACGGTTTACTAAAAACCTTGCTCGGTGACAACTCGGTAATTTGTTTGAGTGGGGCACAACATCAACGCCAACGACAGTTGATGATGCCACCATTTCATGGCGATCGAATGCGAAGCTATAGTGATGTCATCAATCGAGTCACGACGCAAACGCTCGCGCAAGTCCAGATCGGTCGAACCTTTGACGTGCGAACGACCACCCAAGCAATTACCCTGCGGGTAATTATGCAGGCGGTATTTGGACTAGATCGTGGCGAGCGTGCCGAACGACTAGCACATCTATTAAGCGAACTGCTCGATCGCGGCGGTTCTCCTCTAAGTGTCTCGATGTTATATTTTCCGATCCTCCAACAGGAATGGGGTGGCATCAGCCCTTGGGCGATCCAAATGCGCGTTCAGCGAGCGGTGGATGCCTTAATCTACGCCGAGATCGCCGAACGTCGGACTCACCCCGATCCCTCCCGTACAGACATCCTCAGCCTATTGATGGCAGCGCAGGATGAGGCGGGTGAATCGATGACCGATGTTGAATTGCGGGATGAATTGATGACGCTGCTAGTTGCCGGACATGAGACGACGGCGACAGCTTTAGCGTGGGCATTATATTGGCTGCACAAATTGCCAGCCGTCAGGGATAAACTAGTCGCAGAAATCGATGACTTGGGTGCAGATCCAGATGTCAACGCGATCGTCAAAGCACCCTATCTCGAAGCTGTTTGTAATGAAACCCTGCGGATTTATCCGGTAGCAATGTTGACTTTGCCTAGAGTTAGCCTCCAATCTGTAACGCTTGCCGGACGCGAAATACCACCAGAGACAACCATATTGGGATCGATTTATTCAACCCATCAGCGAGCAGAATTATATCCCCAACCCCAGGAATTTCGCCCAGAACGCTTCCTAGAGCGAAAGTTTTCTCCGTTTGAGTTTTTGCCCTTTGGTAGTGGTGCCAGACGCTGCATCGGTAGTGCGTTTGCCATGATGGAACTGAAGCTTGCCCTTGCCAAGATCCTCTCGCGGTGGGAACTGGAATTGGTAGATAAGCGGGATATCCATCCCAAACGCCGAGGTTTGGTTACGGCTCCCGAACGCCCGATCCAACTACTGGTAAAAAGTCAGCGATCTGCGATCGATCTCCACCCAGTCCAGGCAATCGATCGCGGAGCGTTCGCCTAGCGAAATTGACTTCCCCTGCTTGGAGGATGAAAAATCCCGATCTTTTCGATTGTCCTCTTGAACTCATCTTTTACCCAACTAACGATCGCGATCGTGACATTAAATCACCTACCCAAAATTTTAGTGTAAGAGGAATTGTTAATGTCCAACGATAAATCAGAGGATCCAATTGCCAGTAGTAAATACACTGCCAAGAGCGAGACAGAGAGATTATTCAGCGTGTTTGAGAATTTCTATAAAGATGCTGAAGAAACCAAAAATTTATCATTAGAAGATACTACGAGCGATCGGCAACCAGTTCTTACAATGTCCTCAATCGGGCAATTGGGTCGATTTGGCAACCAGCTTTTTCAGTATGCTTTTTTAAGGCTTTGTGCCGAAAAAAGTGGCGCACGAGTAGAGTGTCCTGCTTGGGTTGGTCAAACTCTATTCGGACATCAAGATGCACCTATTTCCAAGCGATTACCTCCAGCAATCGAGTGTAAGGATGAGGAAGAAAATCTCTTCGATGTAATTCCAGAATTTATTCCTTATATCGAAAAACTGGCAGATGCGAAGAGTTTGCGGGTAGGTGTAGAGGCTCTAAATACTGGTCTTGCCAATGTCGATTTATGGGGTTTCTTTCAATTTCACAATCGATATTTCAAACCTCATCAGCAATACTTTCGTTCGCTTTTTCAACCTGTAGATAACCTGAAAATAGCTTTAGAGGAGGGTTTAAATACTCTGCGATCGAAAGGTAGCACGATCGTCGGTATTCACATTCGACGCAGCGATTATCTCAAAGAACCACGAATGGGTTTCACGCTAGTGTTTCCTACTAAGTGGTATTGTGAATGGCTCGAAGGGATCTGGGATGAGTTAGAAAACCCAATTCTTTTGCTATGCAGTGACGATTTAGACGGTATCGTTGCTGACTTTGCCAAATTTTCACCTGTGACTACAAGTGACTTAAAAATTCAGTTACCAGCAGAAATGAAAGAATTAGACTTTTATATTGATTTCTTTATGCTAAGTCAATGTGATATGGTTTGTAGTAGCAATAGCAATTTTAGCTTTGTTGCTTGTATGCTCAATCAACGAGCAAAGATATTTTTCCGTCCACACTGGGATTTTTCATCGAGGTTTATTGTCTTCGATCCTTGGGATAGCCACCCACTTTTATATATAGGACAGCCGAAATTACTGAAAAATCTAACGGAGATTGTTCGGACTACTTATTTTACGCAAGGTATTTGGGCAATGCTCAAATCTATATTTGTATACCTTCCCAAGAGTCTTATCAGAGAGTGGCTACTTCGAGCATATCTACGTTACAAAGTTAATGGCATCATCGGCGCGATCGATTGCTTTTAAGAGTGATTCTTTTGGGAGGAGATGAAGATCTGCGCTCCAGTAAGATGTCTCTGGATCTGGTTCTTAGCAAATTGTCCCTACCAAAAATCTGAGTTAGCCCGCCCTTGCTCCCCCGAAAACAATCGCTCTCCTGATTGTAGCAAGAACTGCGGATCGTCCAAGCGATGACATTGATGAGCCTGGGACTTGACGCTCGACCCGCAGGCGCGTTTTTGCCTTCATTTTTAGATCGAACAAAAAATAAACATTGCCGAAAAATTCTTTAACTAAGAAGTTAGTTGAAAGTTGTTGGTAAGTTACTCATAAGTTAGTCACAACTCAATCGTTCTCAGATTCAAACTTAGTTAGTGATGGAGTTTAATCCATATAACAGACTGAAACTAACTAAATTTTAATCTAAAAAACTATGCCGAATAACTCCAGACGATCCACCAAAGAGATTCTCTTATCATCTCTTAGCGTACTGATTATTATTAGTTCTACTATGGTTGGCTTGACTATGTTATGGAAAGAATGTTCGCGGCTAATAACTAATGATCTCATTTACCCTTCCTCTTGGCGATGGGTCACAAACCGATCTCGTTAACTTGCATTCATTCATTCGATCGACATTACATTTTGTTTCAATATCGAGCAGAAGATTTTTACCGATCGAACAAAAATCCGATAATCGGTCTAATTACAGAATAAATTGGCTTCTGAGAATATCGGTAACAACTATGCTAAAACAACTTTTTATTATCAAACTCGGTTTGCTCTTATCCTGCTTGTTACCGCTGCCAGTCTTAGCACAAAGTATCGAGGGGATAAATATCTTTGGTGATAGCCTAGTAGACAATGGCAACGCTTTTAAAGCAACTGGGGGACTAGTTCCGCCCAGTCCACCTTATTTTAACGGACGTTTTTCTAATGGCCCTGTTTGGGTCGAAGGTTTTTCTACTGAGTTAAAATTACCAGCCGGAACGACTAATAACTTCGGAGTGGGCGGAGCTACTAGCGGTACGGGAAATACCATAAATGTCGCGCTCCCAGGTTTAACGACTCAACTTGATGGCTTTTTACTCCTCTCACCCACCGCCAATCCCAACCAGTTATTTGTCATCTGGGCGGGTGCGAATGACTATCTCGGCGGCGGTATTACCAATCCAGCCACCGTAGTTGGTAATCTATCTACAGCTACTCAAAGATTGGTAAACGCTGGAGCGCAGCAAATAGTCGTCCCCAATCTTCCCGACTTAGGTAAGATTCCTGCTGGTGCGGCAGAGCCAGTGCAAAGTGCCGGACTTTCCCAACTATCAGCAGCTCACAATAGCGGTTTGAGAACATCTCTCCAAGCTCTGTCCCAACAGAATCCCAATCTGTCGATCGTGCCGACCGATATGGGAGCATTATTTAATGCCGTCATTACCAATCCCGCTCGATTTGGCTTTACCAATGTCACGCAACCTTGCTTAAATACGACCACTGGGGCTGTTTGTGCTAGTCCCGATACATCCCTATTCTGGGATCCACTTCACCCCACTGCTGCGGGTCATAGACTAATCTCTGCCTATGCTTTAGATACTGTTACGGCGGGACGATCGATCGCCGCTCAGACTGAGACTGCTTTGGGCAATGCCAACCGCCAAACCCGCGATATTAACGGTCGTTTACTCGCACTGCGAACTACCGCGCGTCCGATAAACGGACAGGTCGGTGTATTTGTCAATGGTGACACTAATTTCGGATCTCGATCGACCACTAATACTAATACGGGTTTTAATATCGATACCAAAGGTTTTACCGTCGGTGCCGATTATCCAGTCACTCAGAATCTCGCTGTAGGTTTAGCGGTGAGTTCTGCAAGTACTAATAACCAACTCAATGATAATCGCGGGAAAGTCTCAGTTGGGAGTACCTCTGTCTCTGTCTATGGCAACTATACTCAGGACAAATTCTACACCGATGCCCTGATTAATTATGGTTGGAACAACTTTAATATCGATCGCAATATTCAGGTACCAGGTTTTACCCAAGCCACTGCTAAACCCAAATCCCCATCCGCACGAAAATTGGTGCGAACGATCGAGATTTTATTCGCTTGAGTACTGGCTTTCAAACGGAGTTTACCAGCAGTTTATTTGTGAATTTGGGTTATGAAACGATCGTCGGTAAAGATAACTTTCGCGATAATTATCTCAATGCCACAGTCCGCTATCAGTTTTAACCGGACTACTCGATCGATCGAGATCTGACGATCGATTCTCCAAGGAGAGGCTATCGCCAACGCAAGTGAGTCACAAGTTAGTCATTCTTAGTCTCGAATTCAGATAGGAGTCGAGTTAGATGGAGGTGTGATAAACATTTACTTAAAAGGAAGGTTCGACCGTGTTAATGGAAAAATTGCGTTCAGCTACTCCTCAATTAGAAAACTCGATCGCTCGGCAAAAAAACTATTTGTCTCCGTTCCGATCGGGATCGTCTAATGTTAATATTCCTCATTCGAGCATCTGTAAAGATTTACCTTGGCAACAAAAAACGGCGTTTAGTCCCGAACCTTTATACAAGGAGATAAAAAGCTACACCACGACGATCGCCACAAATGGAGATCCTGCTGATATTTATTACCCTATTGCCAAGTCAAACAAATGTCCTGTGGAATTTCCAATTGCACTGCTGATGCAAGGGGCGTTAGTCGATAAAGCTGATTACGCTAATTTTGCGTCTCAAGTAGCAAGTTATGGCTTTATTGTGGTAGTTCCCAATCACGAACGAACTTTGACTGCGCCAACCGGACAAACAATTACAGGATTGTTTCCCGAACAGCGACAGGTTAATGACGTTTTGAATTGGATGGTAGCAGAGGATGCCAATCCTCATTCGCCGATCGCTAAAATTGTCGATTCAGATAAATTGGGATTGCTGGGACATTCCTTTGGGGGGAGCGTCGGATTGGTTGCTAGTCAAGAAGACATCTTTATCCCTGGCATTAGTTCTCCAAATTATGTCCAACCGCCCGAACTAAAAGCCGGGATCTTTTATGGCACTAGCTTCAGAAATCCCGTTACGGATGCCGTTTTACCATTAAACAACCAGGACATTGCCATTGGCTTAATTATCGGCGATCGGGATAGCGTAATTAAACCTGGATCTACGGCTGAAACCTACGATCTGATTCTCAATCCTCCCAAGGCGTTAATTACAGTCGAGGGTGCTAATCACTATGGGATTACCAATCTAGATAATCTAATTCGCGAACCCAATCGACCAACATTAGCGCAATCTACTGCTACAGAAACGATCGCTCGCTGGAGTGGGATATTTTTACAGGCACATCTGCAAGGTAGTTCAGGTGCTTTTGACTATATTTACAACACTGGTGACGCTCTCGATCTCAATGTGAGTGTCATCAGTCAAAGTCCCAACTTCGGACAATTCTTGAATCTGCCGTAGTGTCTGGTGAGATCCGTTCCCAAAAATACATCACTTGAGCCTTGGGGATCGATAGTCATTTGATATCCAAAAGTCAGTCACAAGTTAGTCATTCGTAGTCTCGAACTCAGATAGGAGTCGAGTTAAATGGATATGTGAGATGCAAACCAGCAGAATTTGAGCTATGTCACACACCATCATCGACGCGCTAGATCGAGTCATCCCATCGTTGGTACAGCCGCTACCGAGGAGCATCGTACCGACAGAGGAGACACTAAACAGATACACTAACTGCCTGTGCGCCTGCCGTGGGGATTTTCCCCATCAAAAACTACTCATGCCAGACTATGAACTCACTTGGTCGATTTTAGATCGAGATCGATCGCAATGTAGTCAGGAGGTAAGTGCGGTAATGGTGACAGTCTGGGAAGCCGCTGGAATTGATTGGCAGCGACGGGCAGTCATCAATCTCAAAGTGGCATCTAGAGAACTGTGGACGCATCGCCAGCTCCGCCCGGATGGCAGCCTGCTGATGGCACTAATGATGCACGATGATGGGTTTGGTTCGTCCCGTATTCTCCTGTCTGGCTATCTCAAACCACATTTTCCGGCTGGTTATTATGTGGCAGTTCCCGATCGACGAATCGGCATTGTCACGCCGCGCAATCTCTCAGAGCGCGAACGGCAAGAGACTGAAGAGTTGCTCCAATCTTATTACGACAGGGCTTCTGTGCCGATCGGTTCGCAGCTACTCGCTCCTGAAGATCTGCTGCCCCAACAGTACTACTGGAAATAGCAATGAGATTATTAACTGTCAATCGCCGCATTCGCCGCTGGATGGGCTGGCTGGCTTTAATTTTAGTCGCGAGTCTCCTTGTCATCCTGTGGCAACGCTTTACTACGCTCCAGCCAGTCGTCACAACGCCAGCACAGGTAGAAATAACTAAAACTGACGAGCCGATTCAACCCATTCCGCTAGAAATTGCGACAGATAAACCGAAAGTTGCTTTGGGCGAGCAATTATTTCAAGACGTGCGCCTGTCTAAAAATAGTCAAAAATCTTGCCTGAGTTGTCATAGTTTTAGCTTGGGCGGTGCAGATCGGATCGCGCATTCGATCGGCATCGACGGAGCCAATACTAAAGTTAATACCCCGACAGTATTTAATGTACGGTTTAACTTTCGATTTAATTGGGATGGCGAATTTACCAATCTTGCGGATCATCTCGATGCGCTGATGAGTAACCCGCGCACAATGGGTACTCAATGGCCAACCGCAATTCGATCGCTCCAACAGGTGCCAGCATACGTGCGTGCTTTTAGTCAGATTTATCCTGATGGCGTAACTGCCACCAATATTAAAGACGCGATCGTGGCTTATGAGTTGTCGCTCAATACGCCAAATGCGCGGTTCGATCGCTTTTTGTTGGGTGATAAAACAGCATTAACATCAACAGAAAAAGAAGGCTATCGGTTATTTAAAAATTATGGATGCGTTAGTTGTCATCAAGGTGTGAATATCGGCGGTAATATGTTTCAACCCTTTGGTGTCATCGGTAATTATTTAATCGATCGCGGTCAGATTAAACCCGCAGATTTGGGACACTTTAATGTCAGTGAAAATGAAGCCGATCGTTATGTTTTTCGCGTGCCGAGCCTACGGAATGTCGCTGTAACAGCACCTTACTTTCACGATGGCTCGGCGCAGACTTTGACTAAGGCGATCGAACAGATGACTAAATATCAACTCGGTCGTTCGCTAGCAAAAAAACAGATCGAACAGATCGCTGAATTTTTAGGTACGCTCACTGGGGAGTATCGAGGTAAGCCGTTATGAAAATAGCTTTTTACCAAAAAATTAGAACGGCGATCTCAAATAAACCGCGCCAAAAAAGAGATTATGCCCAGATGTTTTTAGCATGGAGTGGCTATCTATTGCCCGTTGTGCTGGTGGTATTAGCAATTTTATGGATTAAGTCAATCGCGATCGATAACGACCGTCACAATCAATATTTGGCTCATTTGCGTCAAATACAAACCTTAGATGCGCGGATCGATCGAAATGTATTGCAGGCGCGAGATGGATTGTTGAAAAATTACGATCCGATCGTCAACGATTTGGCTCAACTCAACCAATTACAGACCACTCTCCGGCAAATGCCAAGTTTTTTGGGCGAGGAAAGTCGGCAAGAAATAGAGCGATTGTTGCAAATACACATTAGTGTTTGGCTAAATAAAGAAGACAGCATCTTGAAATTTCAATCACAAAATGCCGTGTTACTTAACTCGTTGACTTATTTTCCAATCGCGATTTCCGATGTAGTTGCTAAAGATAGCACGGCTCCAACTTTAAAAGATAGTTTAAATAACTTGCTGCGGGATATTTTGTTATTTAATATCGATACCAATAATACCTCGGCGGCAAAGATAGAACGAGAAATCCAACAAGTATTGGCAAATTTGACTCCGACAACTGAAAGGAAGGCGATCGAAATGGTACTGACTCACGCCCGCATTATTTTCAATCGCCGCGCTCTGGTTAATGGTTCGGTCGAAACTGCCATTGAATTGCCTACAGCCAAAAGCAGCGAAAAGTTGGCTCTAGCTTATAACCTGCGCTATCAACAAGCGATCGATACCACTAACAACTATCGACTCTGGTTTTACTTACTATCGATCGCATTATTAATGGGAATTGCGACTTGGATCGTGTTGAAGATTCGCCGCGATGCTGCTGCCTTAGCAGCTTCCGAAGCAAAATTCTTAGCAGCTTTTCGCTTCGCTCCCTACCCACTGGCGATCGCGACAATCCCAGACTTTACCCTGCTCGAAGTCAATGACAGTTTTTGTCGCGAAAGTGGCTTTACCCGCGCAGAAGCGATCGGGCGAAATGGATTGGAGTTAAATCTTTATCAAAATCCTGAAGATCGAGTCAGTATTCTTCAGATCTTGCTCAAAAAAGGGGCGATTCGGCATCATGAAGTAGAAGTTTGCACCAACAGAAAAAAAGTCAGAACCGTGTTACTCTCAGCAGAAACGATCGATCTGAATGGACGAGATTGTTTTTTGATAGCTAGCGATGATATTACCGATCGCAAACGAGTAGAAGTAGCTCTGCGAGAAGCTAAACAGGCGGCGGAAACTGCCAACCTCGCCAAGAGCCAGTTTCTCGCCAATATGAGTCACGAACTACGCACACCGCTGAATATCATTCTCGGATTTACCCAACTATTAGCCCGCGATTCGCGCCATAGCAGCCAAGCCGCAAGTCTACTCGTCGCCCAACGGCAAGAATATTTAAATACGATTGCCCGGAGCGGCGAACATCTGTTGGACTTGATTAATGACGTATTGGAAATGTCCAAAATTGAAGCAGGGCGGACGATTCTCAACGCAACCAGCTTCGATCTCGATCGGCAACTCCAGACGCTAGCAGATATGTGGCAACCCAAAGCCAAAGCAAAGGGGCTGCAATTGACGGTGCTGAAACAACCAGAGGTACCGCAATCTGTGTTTACCGACGAGCGGAAACTCCGCCAAGTCTTGATGAATTTAATCTCGAATGCGATTAAGTTTACGGCAACGGGTGGGATTAGTTTGCGAGTGTGGGTGGGACAGGTTAGCCAACGGTTATGTTTTGAGGTTGAGGATACTGGCGTAGGCATTGCCACCGACGAGGTAGCGATGTTATTTAATGCCTTCGCTCAAACCGAATCGGGTCGCCAATCGCAACAGGGAACGGGACTGGGACTGGCGATTAGTCGCGAATTTGTCCGGCTGATGGGTGGCGATTTGACCCTAATAACTCAGCTCGGACAGGGCACCACCTTTCGGTTCGATTTGCCGCTGGTAAATGCCGACACAGTTGAGGCTGTGCCGCTGCAACCCCAGCAACAACACACGATCGGTTTAGCCGAAGGACAGCACTATCGGCTGCTAGTAGTCGAAGACAATCGCGAAAGTCGCCAATTGCTAGTCAAAATGTTGGAGACATTGGGTTTTGAAGTCCAACAAGCCGAGAATGGACGCGAAGCGATCGATCGCTGGAAATCTTTTGACCCCCATTTGATTTGGATGGATCTACGGATGCCTGTCATGGATGGCTATGAAGCCACCAGACAGATTAGAGCGCAGCCACAAGGCGACAAAACGACGATTTTGGCTTTAACAGCCAGTGTCTTTGAAGACGAACGCCCACAGGCGATCGCGGCGGGTTGCAATGACTTTATTCGCAAACCCTTTCGCGAAGAGGAACTGTTCGCGAAGATGGCGCACTATTTGGGGGTGCATTATCGCTACGAATCGTTCGCGGAGCGTCCCCTTTGGGGAATCGACCCCATTAGCATTCCAGCAGCGACACCAGCCGATCTGACGGCGGCGTTGTTGTTAATCGAGCAGATGCCTGTCGAATGGCGATCGCAACTCTACCAAGCCGCTACTCAAGTCGATGCCGAGCAAATTTTGAGGTCGATCGATCTCATCCCGCCAGAATATTCGCCGCTGGCTGTGGCGATCGCCGATTTGATGAACCATTATCGATTCGATCGGATTGTGGAATTAACCCGATCTTCCCCAAACCATCCGTAGGGGCGGGTTTATGCTAGCAAATCTCG
This sequence comes from Chamaesiphon sp., assembly GCF_041737865.1. NCBI lineage: Bacteria > Bacillati > Cyanobacteriota > Cyanophyceae > Gomontiellales > Chamaesiphonaceae > Chamaesiphon > Chamaesiphon sp. Next base: position 23,667 of record NZ_JBGSQZ010000318.1, on the reverse strand, counting down.
ATTTAACGATAACTCTCGTACAAACCCGCCCAACCCCACCATTAACCTTTCGATCGGGGGTATTGGAGTTACTGCGGAGATCTACCCACCCCGCCCTACGGGCACCCCTGTCTTGAAAAGGTGCTTCACTTGGGGAAACCCCAAGACCGCACTTTTCGCTCCGAGGAGGGGATTTTCTACCCTAGCCTCAACTGAAGGGAGCAATGTTTTATGAATCCCAGTTCTTCCAAAGGCGACATTCTGATCGTCGATGATACGCCAGATAACTTGCGCTTGCTATCTTCTACGCTGACGGAAGCTGGATACAAAGTGCGGAGTGTGATTAACGGGACAATGGCTCTGATGGGCGCGCAAGCGGCTCCGCCCGACCTAATCGTTTTAGATATCAAAATGCCGGATATGGACGGTTATGAGGTCTGTCAACGCTTGAAACAGCATCAGAATACTCGCGAGATTCCGGTGATTTTTGTCAGTGCTTTGGATGAGGTTTTTGATAAGGTCAAAGCTTTTAATAGTGGCGGCGTTGATTATATTCAAAAGCCGTTTCACATCGAGGAAGTTCGCGCTCGCATTGAAAATCAACTGACGATCCGACGGCTGCAAATTCAACTTCAGGATCGGCACGATCGATTGCAGCAAACTCAGGCGGAACTAGTGCAGGCTCTAGCACAGGAGCGATCGCTCAAACAACGGATCGAGGAAATGGCGGCGATCGAAGAACGCAATCGGATTGCCCGCGAGATTCACGATTCGTTAGGACATTCGCTGATGGCTCTAAATGTTCAGATCCAAGCTGCTGCGACGTTGTTGCTGACCGATCCGACTCAAGCTCAGTCTTTTTTGACTCAAGCCCAGCGGTTGGGTGCCATTGCCATCCAGGAAGTTCGAGCATCGGTTGGGGCACTGCGGACAGACAAACGCCCCGAACAGCCGCTCCCAGACACGATCGCCGATTTGGCAGAAGAGTTTCGACAGGTGACAGGGATTACCCCCACTATTCGCGCTCGATTGACGCAACCTATTTCTGCCTGTGTATCGAAAACACTCTATCGGATCGTGCAGGAAGCACTGACGAATATTTCTAAATATGCGGAGGCAACCCAAGTGGAAATTTATGTGGTGACGAAAGACGATTTTATTCACCTGAAGGTCGTCGATAACGGTCGGGGATTCGATCGACACCAGCAAGCAACTGGATTTGGACTCCAGGGAATGCAGGAGCGAGTTACCGCTCTCAACGGTGAGTTTCGCCTGACGACATCACCGGGATCTGGTTGTCAGATTCAGGTGAAGTTTCCGGTGTTACTGGAGATCTGAGCAGATCCTCGATTAGATCTCACGCATGAGTTATGAGAGTTGCTGCGGGGATCTACCCACTCCGCCCTACGGGCACCCCTGTCTTGAAAAGGTGCTTCACTTGCGGCTCACCTTTGGACGGGTTCCCCGTCAAAAAGGGTGAGACAAGACAGGGGAAACCCCAAGACCGCACTTTTCGCTCCGAGGAGGGGATTTTCCCCGCTTTTCACTCCTCCAGTCTCCCCGTCTCCCAGTCTCCCGCTCCCCACTCCCCGCTCCCCACTCCCCACTCCCCCCAGAGGTACTACCATGATTCGCTTATTACTAGTAGACGACCAAAGTTTGATTTGCCAGGGTTTAGCCGCCATTCTAAACCAGGAAGACGATTTGCAAGTAGTTGGGTGTGCGGAGAATGGGCGAGTCGCGATTTCCATGCTGGAAGGCTTCGCTAACGATCGAGTCCCATCTATACAGCCAGATGTGGTGTTGATGGATATTCGGATGCCCGTCATGACGGGGATTGAGGCGACTCGATTGATTGCCGAGCGGTTTCCGACGGTCAAGGTGTTGATGCTGAGTACATTTGATGAAGATCGGGATATCGCTCAGTCGATGCGAGTAGGTGCCAAGGGCTATTTGCTCAAAGATATGCCAGCTCAAGAACTAGCAGATGCAATTCGGTTAGTGCATCGCGGCTATAGCCAAATGGCTCCAGGTTTGATGGAAAAACTAGTGACGAGTGTTGCCAATCCTGACGATGAGGTTCCGCCGCAGATCGAGCCAGAAACCCTGAAGCAGCTACCGCCGAGAGAACGCGATGTCCTGCGGTTGCTCGGTCAAGGCTGCACGAATCGCGAAATCGCCGCTAAATTGAACCTCGCGGAAGGAACGGTCAAAACCTATGTGACTCACCTGCTCAACCGTCTGACGTTCAACAATCGATCGCAACTGGCGATTTTTGCTAATTCGGTGATGAAGTGCGAAATTTGACCGTTGGTATTGGCGATTTTCTAATAAAGAGGCTATCGCCAACGATGGTTCATCTGACTGCCGGACACATCTCCGAAAAGTTAAGCTATGAAGGGGCATAGCAGGTAATCACTCGGATAAAGGAAAAATCAAAGGCGTAGTCATGTTCTTCTTTAGCCTTCTTGGAGGCAAAGCAAGGTGCTGGATCTTGGCGAAAAAGGGGAATAGGGCGCAGTAGTGTTCGACCCTTATGCACAACACCTTGAAGGTAGCGCAGTCCAATCTTCAAATAACTTAATCCTCGGTGCCGATGAGGGTCAACCTGTTGCCGCAAGCCAGCCACCTGAACAGCCATGCCAGTAGTAGTAGCAAACAAAATTGCTAGAGCAGCGACTAGGTATAGACGCTTCAAACGTTTAGCACAGCGAAGATGTGAGCCTTCCAACTGAAATACGCCAGATTTGCTATCGAGAAATAGTTCTTCGATACAAAAGCGTAGACCATATTGCCACAGCGTGTTTAGGGAAGGCTCTTCATCAGTAATAACCGCCCAAGACTCCTTCGCCGAAGCGGCAGTAGCTAGAACTAGATTGGTGCGGTGGAGTCCATCTGACCAAAGACCAACATTACGAAAGAAAGTAGCTTGATTGCGCCCAGGCAGAAGGTCTGCAACAGTTGCAGACCGATGACGCTTGATTCCTCGGAGGACAACATCTGTCTTTAACCTCAGAGCGTAATGCCAATAGTGATTATGCAACCATCCCAGTAGTTCATGGCAGGCAAAAGCCCGGTCTCCGAGCAGCATAATGTCTGGGTAATCAGCTAGCAATTGATGAGCCAAGTGCAACATAGGCTTGTACTCAGCAAAAGACACCGTCGCACTCTCGTGTTCAATCACCTTCCATAACAAGGGAATAGCTCTCCCACAGCAGATTACCGCTAGATGAATCATGCAGTACTTATCCCAGAGTACTGTCGTGTCAATCGCCAAGTAGAGTCGCGAATGTTTGTGTTTACTTAATGCTGCTATAGCGATCCTAATTGAGTTACGTATTTTACAGTACAATGATATTAATTAATTAACAGCTCATATTTAAGTAATGAATAATCCTTTCATAAAACAGGAAGAAGAATATAATAAAATAGCTAGTTTAGAAGCTTCGATCGAGAGCGATCCAGATCCCAGAGAACTTAAAAGAGCGATCGCTGTAAAAATGTCGATTGAAGGACATTCCCATCAGACAATAACACAAATATTAGGCGTAAGCAAAAGTTTTATTAGAGATTGGACAAAAGCTTTTAATGTGAGAGGAATAGAAGGAATTAAGTTGGGATATAAAGGTGCGAAGGGGAAATTAACTAGCGAACAGAAAGCAGAAATAATTGAGTGGGTGAGGACTAAAAACTACTGGCATTTAGATGAGTTAGTCAACCATTTAGAGGACAAGTATGATGTTGTTTACAAATCCAAACAAAGTTATTACGATCTGTTTGAATTAGGGAAAATTAGCTGGAAAAGATCTCAAAAGAGCAATCCTAAATTTGATGACGAGTTAGTAAAAAAAAAGAGAGAGGAAATTAATACTTTTTTAGCCAGACACAAGGCAGAGATTGAAACAGGAGAAATGGCAGTACTATTTATAGATGAGTGTCATTTACGTAGTGGAGATATTTGTGGATATGTATGGGGTGAGACTAATAGCAGGATTGAAATCCCTATTAAAAATGAAAAAGAGAGACAAACTTATTTTGGGGCACTTAACTATCAAACTAAAGAATTTACAATTGAAGCTGCTCCAGCAGGCAATGGTGAATCAACCGTTAAATTTATCAAGAATTTACAACGCAAATATCCAAACAAAAAAATTGTATTAATTTGGGATGGGGCTAGCTACCATAGGTTCGGCGAATTTCGAGAATATTTAGGCGAAGTGAATCGATCGAGTTTATCAGACAGTTTAGAGATTACTTGTATTCTGTTTGCTCCAAATGCACCCCAACAAAATCCGGTAGAAGATGTTTGGTTGCAAGGGAAGAACTTCTTGAGAAAATACTGGTACTTATGCAAGTCCTTTTGGGCTATCAAAAAGCTGTTTGAGTTGTTTTATGACTCTTCAAGATTTAATTTTCCCAAGATTCACAAGTATCACTTTTCTCAGGAAATCAATTAGGATTGCTATATCCTTCGACCTGCAAAAACATCCAATCGATCGATCGAAGCGAGGATACAATTAGAGCCGCTTCTTGATTTTCTAGAAGGTTAGCGATCGCTTCCCCTTGTCGATCCAACCCTGACTGAGGTTCAATACTTGGGATGGCAAATCGTCAAGGGTGAAGCGATTTATGTTTAGGAATCTTCAAATGAATATACTTAGCCAAAAGTTAACAAGAATTAATCTCTTTTGTCAACTTACGATCGAGACGTTTTTCAGATGTTTGTTTTGAGTGAGATCTCTAAGATCTAAACAATTAGATCGATAGAGCGACCACAAATGAATAATCTAGATAGAAATTGGAACAATCTGTTCGGGGAGTATACGACCGATGAAACTGCTTGGCATGGGCAATGGAATTCATACTCTCCTGAGCAGGAATTAATCAAGAGCAAACAAGCGGTCAGAAGTTTTCGCTCGAATATAGACCAGACAGCCATCACTCATACCAATCGCTACCTGGATGCTGATGGAAATGTTATTGATGAAAAAAGCTGGCAAATCGATCGAGATACCTGGAATCAGCCGAGTGGATTGAGTCATCCTGCTATATCCTCAATGCGAACGTTGTCGTTTGGAGCAGGTGGTGGATCGGCTTGGCTTTCACACAAACTCATTCTCGGAAACGCCTGCGGTCTAGAACTTTTCTTTAGGAATCACGAATGGCGAATGAGTGTTGCAATTGTCTATGGAGAAAACGGCCAGCTCGATCGAATTACACACATTCGAGAACACAGGGGCTGTTTCTCTGATGAATTGCTCAGTGAAGAGCGATCGGAAATTTCAGGAAATTGGATTGGAAAGAAACGCTCCATGACTCCTGACTTGAGCATTTCACCTGAAGAAGATGTTCGAGTATCCTTCGATCGAACCATTGACGATCGCCAAATAATTTGTCTTCCCGGCAACACGATTGTACAGGTTTCTAAGAGCATCAATGCTAATCAACCGATTCAGCTTGCAGCAGGTCATCGAACAGCAGACCATCAGTTGCAGCATCTTGCAGCTCACTATGATAATACAGGTACGTTCATAGAGTTAATTTCTGCAACCTTGCAGCCGACTTCCTAGCGCGAATTCACTCGTATGTGACGCATTTACTGAATCATCTGACGGTGCGGAATCGATCGCTCATCAACAAAAGTATTAAGTAATTATACTCAGCCTATCGACTAATGTTAACCGGATTGACTCTACTTCGTTGAGTGGGAGTCGAGAGGTTCTTGAGATGTTTCGCTTGAGCTGAATCTCTACGATAAAGACAGTTAAGCTGCAACCGAACCTGATGAGAACAAAGGCTACATCATCAGATCCTTTGTCCATAGTAGCCTCACCACAAAGGAGATCGATCGTGGCAATCATCAACGAAAACATCAAAGCAAAGATCGAACAGCACAGCTTATGGATGCTGTCGAACGGGCAAGAAGGCGCGATCGCCGACTTGAGTAATGCCAACTTGAGTTTTGCCGATTTGAGTTCTGTCAACTTGCGTTATGCCAACTTGCGTAATACCAACTTGCATCATGCCAACTTGAGTAATGCCGAATTGAGTAATGCCGAATTGAGTTTTACCGACTTGAGTTCTGCCAACTTGAGTTCTGCCAACTTGCATCATGCTAACTTGAGCTTTGCCAACTTGAGTTATGCCAACTCGCATCATGCCAATTTGAGTTATGCCAACTTGAGTTATGCCGATTTGAGTTCGATCGACTTGAGTTCTGCCGATTTGAGTTATACCAACTTGCATTACGCGATCGGAAATATGGGCGAGGTGAAATCGATGCACTTCGAGTTAGTTTCCGTCGTGTGGTACTACGATGCGGCAGACGAAATCATTGTTTGTACTGACTCTGAGCGCAAGAGTTTGCAAGAGTGGAAGAAGATCGAACACAACAATGTGGTTCGAGACGGAGATCCCGATCGATGGAGACACCTCACTCCTCTCCTGTGGCAACTGATTGAAGCTTCTCCTCCCGTCCCTTGGCAGGAGAAGTCTGAGGTAGCGATCTAGACTTTGTGCGTGCCTTGCCCCCATCCTTTATTGGTATCTCTCCATGCCCAAGCAAAGAAGTGTTCCCTTCAAATCGCCGCTGTCGTCATTGCCAGAACAAATCGGCCATTATTTCCAGTTTGAACGATTGGGCACAAACTATCGCACCGAATGGCTCGCTAGCCTCACGACATTCCTGTCACTCGCTCCGCTGCTAGTCGTGAATGCTCGGATTCTGGGAAGTGCTGTTTTTCTAGAACAACCCGGAGATTTATTCGAGCAGATTTTAGTAGCACTAGCACTTTGTTCGGCACTTGCTAGCTTTTTGGTCGGTGTCTTTGCAAACTATCCCTTTGCGATGAGTGCGGGCACAGGCACGATCTCACTGTTTGCTTTTTCGATCGTGCTAGGAATGGGGATGAATTGGCGTTTAGCATTCACCGCCGCTCTCGTCCAAGGCATTCTGTTTACTGCATTGTCGGTGAGTCCCTTTCGTCGCCAATTAAACGATGCGATTCCCAGTTCGCTCAAGCAAGCAATGGTGGTTGGCTTGGGTTTATTTCTAGCCTATCTTGGGCTGTCAGGAAAGGTGACTCCGCCCCATTTAGGTGCAGGCATTATTGTCGCGGGCACTGCAACCACGACGATGTTAGGGAACTTAAAGGAACCCGTAACTTTAATTGCTATTGTTGGAATTCTGGCGACCACACTGCTGACCGTTCGACGAGTCAAAGGTGCTTTGTTGTTGGGAGTTACGGGCACTGCTCTATTAGGTTGGGGCTGTGGTGTTGCTCCTTTGCCTCAGAGTATCTTCACACTACCGCGATTTCCACAGGATTTGATGGGACAAGCGATCGCTGGAGTGTACTATCTCAGTTGGTCGCAGTTAGGGAACTTTATTACGGTTGTGTTGATTTTGTTATTTGTGTCTCTGTCGGATACGATTGGTGCATTCAACGTGTTGGGGCATCAGATCGACCAACTGACATCTGAAGGTGAATTACGCCGTTCTCAATCCGCTCTATTAGCCAACGGTCTGGGGACAGTATTTGGAGCATTGATGGGCAGTACTCCGGTGATTCCCTATCTGGTATCTGCATCGGGAATTATTGAAGGTGGACGGAGTGGGTTTGTGGCGATCGTCGTAGCAGTTTTATTTCTGATTTCAACTGTGTTTGCTCCTGTGTTTGCTGCCGTTCCAGCTTTTGCGACGACTCCAGTGCTAATTACGATCGGTGTAATGATGATGAGTTGCGTTCGTTCCATCGATTGGAATGATTCAGCAGAAGCAATTCCAGCGTTTCTGGTCATTTTGATTATACCCCTGACTTTTTCGATCGCCAACGGAGTTGCAGCAGGTTCGATCGCTCATGCGGTGGCAAAAGTTGCTCGGGGAGATTGGCACACAATGCGATCGAGTTTAATTTTGGCTGCAATTTCCACCGCTTATTTTGCGTCGATCGCCATGCCAGCGTAATGCACTTGCGAACCGTTTAACCGCAATCGAAGCAGCCTAGCACTGTTGAAGTTCGGCGATCGTTTGGTTGAAAGATGGAAGGTTAGACATAGCAATGTAGCCCGAACGTTGTACTTTATCGAACGCTCGAATCGATCGGATTTTTGGCTGCGGGTCGAAGGATATTAACTAAAGTATTAAGCGATCGTACTTATGCCACCACCAAAGGTTGTAAGCGATTACTGTCTTTAGTCGTTCCACATCGAGACGTTTTTCAGATGTTTAGCTTGGGTTGAAATTATAAGATAAATAAATCTCGAACAAACAATTGGTATTATAGTTTTCGCGCCAGTTGTCACCTAAGTATTCTTAGATTTAGTTTGTAAAACAACAAATAATTCAAATGAAAAAACTTACTAAGATAGTGAATCTCATCTGGCGATCGATATCGATTAACCCTGATGACGCTTGGATTTGGTATGAAGTTTTCAAGACGCTACATACCCAAATGGGTGGCGATTTACGGATCGAATTAGCACAACTAGATCGCCGTGAATTTAATTCACTGGGTTAAGGAATGCACCATGAAGTCAATCTCCTCATACCTGGCAGTATTTAATAGTCGAAAAATGGTAGCAATCTTGCTACTGGGCTTTGCTTCTGGTTTGCCATCAGTGCTAGGTGAAGATGCGTTTAGAGCATGGCTGACGAAGACTGGATTCGATCTCAAAACCATTGGTTGGTTGAGCTTGGTAGGATTGCCTTATGCCCTCAAATTTCTCTGGTTGCCATTAATCGATCGATTTCGGCTGCCCTGGCTAGGACGCAGACGGGGCTTGATTCTGGCGACTCAAATCGGGCTGACGATCGCGATTTTGGGTTTGGCTAGTCAGATGGGTGTAATTGTGGGATTGGATGCTGCGGGGCGAAACACTGCGCTGCAATCGATCGCGATTACCGCTGTGGCGATCGCGTTTTTGAGTGCGACTCAGGATCTGGCGATCGCTGCGATGGGCACCGATCTGTTAGGCAAGTTGGAAGTGGGCGCAGGTGCTTCGGTGGCTCTGTGGGGCTACAGGGTGGCATTACTGCTGACGGGGTGGATTGCCTTCGTTTTAGCCGATTGGATTGGCTGGGCAGCGGTTTACAGCGCAATGGCGGGATGTTTGGGGATCGGGATCGTGGGTACTTTCCTCGCTCCCAATGCCAAAGTTAATCTCGCCCCCAAAAGTCTGACCGCCGCCCTATTAGAGCCTGTTCGGGACTTCTTCCGCCGCTTGGGTACCCGAAAAGCGATTTTAGTGGCGATCTTTATTGTCGTGTTTCGGCTTGGTGATGGGATGGTGGCTAAAATGGCGGTGCCGTTTCTGGGCGATCGCGGGTTGGGCTTTAGCGATACAGATATCGGGAATATCCACCAAGGGATCGGCTCGATTGCCACGCTCGTCGGTACTCTCGCTGGTGGCTCTTTGTTGAGTAAATTAGGCATCAATCGCTCTCTGTGGATTTTTGGCGGCTTACAAGCTATGAGTAATTGGGCTTATTACTTTCTGGCTTTGACTAGCAAGCATCTCTCGGTGATGGTACTGGCGATTAATATCGAAAATTTCTGTAGTGGTTTAGCGTTAGCTGGGTTGGTGGGATATCTAATGAGTCTGTGCGATCCCGAATTTTCAGCTACTCAGTTTGCACTGTTATCTAGTCTAATGGCGATCGGTCGCGATCTAATCGCTGGGCCAGCGGCGGGAGAAATCGCCACTCAGTTCGGGGTTGGGACTAGCGGGGCTGGATTGGTTTATTGGGGCGGCTTCTTTTTGGGGACAATAATCATTGCCATACCAGGGATGGTAATGCTGTTATTTATAGCACCTTGGAATACAAAAAGTTTTGGAAATTTAATTGTTTAAACGAGTTATAAAAAAATGATTATTCCCAACCAAACGCCACAATCTGAATTATTGATATCCAGTTTTTTAGAGCTGGTCAACACCAAAGATGGTGATTTTACAGTAGTCGCCAAACTGTTTGAAGCCAGTAATGATGATGAGAGTATGCAGTTGACGATCGAGCATTTGTGTCTTTATCCCCCAGCAAAGCAAGCTTTTACCAACCGTTTGCGCTTGGGTACGATCGATCTCGACCGACTGAGTAAGCTTGCCGTTAATACACTCGGTCGTCTATATGCAGATCGCATTATTCACGATCTGCTCGAACCAATTCGATCGGATTTACAGCCCCAAAGCGATCTAGACTTTCTGAATGTGCATATTACCGAAACTCACGATCTTTGGCATGTTGTCACTGGTACCAATACAGATATGTTGGGTGAAATTCAATTAGAGGCATTGTATATCGCACAGCTAAAGATGTCCCGTTTTTGGCTGGCATTGATTACTAAGAATCTTTTAAAATCTTTGTTGTATGACATTGAAATGGCCGATCGGTATCTGGAAGTAATTACTAAGGGCTGGATGATGGGTCATCAAGCGCAGCCTTTGTTCGGAGTTAATTGGTCTAATTTATGGGAAACACCGATCGAAGAAGTTCGGGCTTCCTTAAATGTGAGTATTTTGTAGCTGCCCGATCTCTACAGGTAGACATTCAGGTTGACTAGATAAGTTATGCACAAGTTAGTCATTCTTAGTCTCGAACTTAGTTGTAGTGGGGTTAAATCGATGTATTGGTTGCTTACTACTAAGCTCAAAATAGCCGGATTGGTTTCTGCGTAAGTTGCGATCGATCTGTCGGCAAAATCGATCTGACCCGCTTGACAACTGACACCATATATTTATAATCTGGAACTGTGCCTTGAGGGATAAAACCAGCTTGTCGTGCAATTAGAGCAGGGGTATTTTGGAGAACTTGATGGATTGAATCTTGCAGTTTTAACTCAATGTCAGGACTCACTAAGATCGCACCTGCGGGGACTCGATGCCGATCGACAAACACGACTCGGAATTCGGTCTGTGAAATTTCGGTTTTGTGAGTATTAAATTCTTGGAGCGATAATGCACCGACATCGGCACGTCCTTGAGCAACAGCTTCTAGCACTGCTTTAGGAGTTGCCGAGGGAATTAGTTCTGCCAGGATTAAACCATAAAAGTTGTAGATGGGGAAGTAATATCCAGTCGCCGAACCTGGTTGTCCGATCGCCAATTTCTTCCCCGCTAGCGATTTCAAATCTTGATATAGACTATCTTTTTTAACAACTAAAACCGAGTTTAAATTGCTATTGCCATCGAGAGGAATTAGAGGGGTATACCGATACTGAGACATGGCAATTGCCGCTAGTCCGGGCGGTGCGAATACCAACGACCAAGCTCTAGCTTTGATGCGTTCTAATGCCTTATTTTCATTAAAAGTAGGTTCGATTTGGATGATGGACTGTAATTTTTCTGATAGATACTGTTTGAGTCCATCATATTGGGACGTTTGGTTTCCCGCTCCATAGGTGAGGGTACCGATCGTCAATTGCTCCCGCCCGATCGATTGTCTGACTCCACAGCTAGATAAAAACAAGCCAGCTAGAAATAACCGCCGTGAAGCTTTGACGGAGAATGGTAATGTCTGGATGATTTCTGAGATTAACATGCAATTTTAAACGATCGAAAAATGCTGCTCGTTAGATAGATAGGCGATCTACATGTAATCAATAATTTAATTACTACAGGAAATAATTTGTATCGATCTCACGATCTTTCAAAACACACATTAATGTTTTGATAATTAAAATCAAATCATAAATACAGCATAATGCAAAATCGAATGATTTTAGAGAAATCCTTAACAATACTGACTTTTCCTGAACTAATATTCACCAGCCGACATTCGATTTAGACTTATAATCTAAGAACTTGCGCTAATTGTAGTAATTACCAGATTACGTGAGTGTTCGGGTTTCGAGCTTTTTTCTCTATAGTGTGGTAAGGACTCTAAAGTGAAGGATGTGCTACCTAATCTAGTCGTAACAAGCGAGGCGATCGTGAATGAGCATCGAGCAGATGAATCTTCCTTGAAATTAAAATATCATCATCCCGAAACAGCATCTATAAACCCAGATCTAGGGGATGGTTCGGAATATGCTAGTGCGGAAAATATGGCTGCTCTACCAACTAACGATCGCAAATCATTACTCGCCAATCGTTATCAACTACAACAGATATTAGGACAAGGTGGTTTCGGTCGAACTTTTCTGGCACTCGATCGACATTGTTTCGATCGACTCTGTGTTGTCAAAGAGTTTTTGCCACAGCAGCATGGTGATGATGAGATCCGAAAATCTCGTGAATTATTCGTGCGCGAAGCTAAAATTCTCGATCGGATTGATTCTGCTCAAGTTCCCAAGTTTTTTGCCTGTTTTGAAGAAGATCGCAAGCTATTTCTCGTTCAAGAATATATCCAAGGTCAGACTTACGATCGGATCTTGCGCGAACGCAAACAGCAAGGGCAGACTTTCTCGGAACTAGAAGTTATTAAATGGTTGAAAGATCTATTGCCTGTGTTGGGATATCTTCACGATCTCCAAATCTTGCATCGGGATATTTCGCTCGATAATGTGATGCGACATGACGATAGCCATCTGCCTGTATTGATTGATTTTGGAATTGGCAGATCTGCCCTAATTCCAGGTCAAAATGGCTCCCCAGCGAGCGATTATCCGACCAACCAGTCGATCGTTGGCAAAATTGGTTACGCGCCCTACGAACAAATTTGGCTGGGGCAAAGTTTCCCCAGTAGCGATTTATATGCCCTCGCCGTTAGTGCAGTGGTGATGTTAAGTGGCTGCGATCTCCAAGCTTTCAATCGTCGGCTATTGCTTCAAGCAGAGTGGCAATTGCAGCATTCAGTCAGTCATGGCTTGGTGGAAATTCTCGATCGGATGTTGCAAGATAATCCCAGCCATCGCTATCAAACTGCGGCGGCGAATTTGGCTGACTTAGAACAGTTGATGCCGGAATCTCAAGCGACAATTGCGCCCCTAAATTCAGCCCCGACGGTGATGCGCCCGCAATTGCCCACAGCGACAACAGCCACTGGCGCGACGGTACCCCAATCACTCCCAACGGTGATGCGTCCGCAAGTACCGACAGCAATCCAGTTCTCATCCGAATTTATTGCTCAATGCGAACGAGAATCGATCGAGTATTTAGGGCCGATTGGTAAATTTCTCGTGCAAAATGCGATCGTCAAAAATCCCCAAATTTTACCAGCAGACTTAATCGAGCTACTCGCCCAACATATTCCCCAAACCCGTCAGGTCGATGAATTTCGGAGCAAGCTCCGTAAATGTATAAATAAATAGTCGCAGCGTGCAATTGTAATTGTCAGCCCACTAAATCTATTATCACTACTTATTAAAATGTTAATTAAAAATCTTAAATTAGAATCTAAATTTAATGGGTTGTTAGCGATCGTATTTATCATTGCATTGACGCTTGCCAGCTTGCTATTATATGGGGTATTCGAGCAAAATGCCGAAGCCGAAATAACGGGCAAAGCAAAACTGATCGTTGAAACTATGAACTCCGTTCGAGATTATACTGATAGCAATATCGAACCATTACTCAAAGACAGTCTAGAAACCGAGCCAGCTTTTCTGCCTGAGACGGTGCCAGCATTTGCCGCAACTGAAATATTTCAGAAACTCCGCAAAAATGAGGGTTATCGGAGTTTTTTCTATAAAGAAGCCACACTCAATCCAACTAATTTGCGCGATAAAGTTGATGAGTTTGAAAAAATTCTGGTAGAACAGTTTCGGAACGAACCCGCTACTAAAAGATTATCGGGGTTTCGGGATCTACCAGGCGGACGAATCTTCTACATCGCTCGTCCGTTAACGGTGAACAAAAATAGTTGCTTGCGGTGCCACTCCACACCCGATCGAGCACCCAAAAGTCAAATTAATACCTACGGCTCGGAGCATGGTTTTGGGTGGAATCTAGGGGAAATTGTTGCCGCTCAAGTTGTTTCGGTTCCGGCTGAGAATGTGTTGAATAAAGCCCAAGATACACTCAAAACGGTGATGGGTGTTTTATTGAGTGTCTTTGGGGCGATCGTCTTAGCAATTAATTATCTATTACGCCGCGCGGTGATTCGACCAATTCGGCATTTGGTCAGAACTGCTGAGGCAATTAGTTTGGGCGATCTGGATGCTGAATTTGAGCATCAGAACAAAGATGAAATTGGGTTACTCGCTACTGCTTTTGACCGGATGAAATCGAGTCTCAAAATTTCGATGAGTTTTCTAGATATAGGGGAAGATCGATCGATTTAATGGTACCATTAGTCGATCGATAGAAATGCCTCGATCGGGTTTTTAAATAACCGATCGAGGCATTACTGTAATTAGTTCTAAAACATCGATGCGATCGTAGTTAACGTAAATTCGGGATCGCGAGTCGAGAAGGGTTGTAGCTGTAGAGCCATGCTTCAAAGTTATCCCGATCCATCTGAGATGGGTTCATCATTTTAGTGAAGGTAGTTTCACGATCCGATTGATAGGAGTCACGACCCAGATTGGCACTGCGATCGTAAATGACTTCGGTACGCGGAATGCGACTGGTTTCATAGACATGAAGTGCAGTTTCGATATCCGGTGCATTAGAGAGACACTCCGCCAGTTCGTAGGCATCCTCAAATGCCATATTTGCCCCTTGTCCGAGGGAGGGGACGACGGGATGAGCCGCATCCCCCATCAGCGTCACTCTACCGTTGCTCCAGTGGTGTATGGGCAGCCGATCGCGAATTGGTCGCTCGATAATATCCGCTTCAGGCGTTGCCGCGATCATTGCCTCCACAGGCTCTGCCCACCCGGCAAATAGCTCTAGCACCCGCTCCTTGGCATCGATATGTCGGCGAGAAAGAGCATCGCGTGTCAGTAGCGCACTGGCACTCCAAAACGTGTAGCCCTCACCGAGATCGATTAGAAACATATTCTGACGATCGGCCGTCAGTAAGGTCGCTACGTGAGGAGCCAATTGCTCGTGTGCATATTGAATGACAGCACGCCAAGACATTCGTCCGGCATAAGTAGCATGACAATCCCCGACTGTGCCCTGTCTGACGACAGAATTGATGCCATCTGCCCCAATCAACAAATCTGCCTGGACTGTTTTTCCAGATTCAAAATGGGCTTTAACCTGGTTGCCCTGCTGCTCAACGCCGACACAGCGATGCTGGAGATGAATGATTTCGGACGGTAGTGCTGATGCGAGGATGGCTTGCAGCTTTGACCATTGAATATTGAGCGTGGGCTGTCCATATTGCTCCACGGCGGCGATCGGCTGTGAGGCGATCGTCTCTCCAGTGCTGCGTTTCAATATCAGTGTCTGCAATGGACTACCTGCGCTAATTAATGACTCAACTATGCCTGGTTGAATTGCATTAAGACTATTCAGACCGTTTGGAGTCAACGTCAGACCTGCACCAATGGGACGTAAAACTTGTGCTCGTTCGTAAACTTGCACGTTGAAGCCTTTCTTGAGCAAAGCATTTGCGGTTGCCAAACCGCCAATTCCGCTGCCGATAATTGCGATATTCATAGGATTATTTACCGCCAAGATGATGGATAGGAGAACTCATTCGTAAATAGACGCGAACATTCTTTCCATACAACTGAAAAACTAAATGTGACAATAATACAAGTAACAATCGTGCCGCAAGATAACAATACTATTTCTTGGGTAGATTTTTTAGGATGATTAGGCATAACTTTAAATCGATCTGTCGAGCTAATTATCTAGATCTTAGAGATCTTATTCAAAGCAAACATCTGAAAAACGTCGCGATAGTAAGTTGACAAAGGAGATTAATTATTATTGACTTTTGGCTAAGTAAATATACTTAGAGTAGATGAGTTTGGGAGCAACTATTCAGGGCTTTCTCACTTCTGACGATTCTCCACAGGAGACGCTCCGCGAGCGGCTAAATTTTTACTGTAAAAAATAATGGCGAATCCAGTGAGATACATAAATAAGCTATAAATAGCCGCTGGAATCGCCATTTCAGCATCTTTTAAGATGCCTGCTGTAATCGCAATCGCTAGAGTCCCATTTTGAATGCCTACTTCGATCGCGATACAGATTTGTTGGGCAATATTCAGTTTAAGCATTTTACTAATCGCATATCCAGCAGCCATGCCGAGGATATTTAGTAACATTACCCCCGTGCCAGCCTGTACGATAAAACCAGGTAATCGACTCCATTCTTTGGCAACTAGGAGGATGATAATTAATACTAAAAACCCCACTGCCAACTTATTGGTAACTTTCTCTAATCGTCGGGCAATTTCGGGAAATTGATGCTGGATATACATCCCAAGGGCGATCGGAATAACTGTAATTAAAAAGATCTGTCCCATCGTCATCCCAATCGGTAAGGAGACGACCGCACTTGTGCCGAGAAAATAGTTCACAGCCAGACTAGCAAATAGGGGAATTGTAAAGATTGTAATAATACTGCTAAACACCGTGAGAGTGACAGCTAATGCCACATCCCCACCAGCCAAATGGGTAATCATATTTGATGATGCACCGCATGGACACAGCGCGAGCACGATTAATCCGACCGCGATCGCAGGTGGCATGGGGATAATTTTAACGATCGCTAAGGCAATAACTGGTAAGATAACCAACTGACCGATTAATCCGATCGTTACAGCTTTTGGATATTTAAAAATCCGTAAAAAATCATCACTTTTAAGTGATAGTCCCAGCCCCAACATAATTAATGCTAAGGCGACGGGTAAGACTAGCGTTGTGAGAATACTTTCTTGCATATATGTAAGCTGTCAAACATTTAAAACACTCTTTTTGTCCTCTAGAACCCTTGCAGCAAGGGATTCAGTTAAAAAAATTAGATGTAAAACAGCTTATCGTTGTTTTATCTATAAACAGGCGTTGCTGAATCGAGGTATGAAACCCTCGATCCAGCAATGCTAAATAACATTATTATTCGAGCCTAACTTTGAAGAGTGTTGGCATCATACCCATCTACAATAAGATTGAATTGCGATCCAATTTTATCACTATTAAACATCCCACCCTTAGCTAATAAATCGCCACTCATACAAGTATTTCGATCGCCGATACCCATTTGATATTCACGCTCGATCGCCGACAATCCGCCCTTGGGTTGAATTTTGGCAATGAGATCGCGGTTACTGGGATCTGTGCCAGAGAAAAGATCGATCGTACCTGACGATTCAATCTTGAAGCTAATATTTTTAGCATTACCAAGATCGACTGAGTCCTGGCGGAGATTAAAATCAGTAATCGTGGCATAGTCATTATTACCTTGCCCGACATAATAGGCACCATTACGATCGCCCAGGACAAACCTGTCGCGACCGCCGCCACCTGTTAAGATATCGACTTCACCTACGCCACGAGCAGTACTATCGGTACCAGTGATGATATCTTTGCCTTTACCGCCTACGATCTTATCGTTGCCGCCAGCACCAGTCAATTTACCACCAGTATTGCTACCGACGAGTGTATCGTCATTCGGCCCACCAATCGCATTGACAAAGTTGAAAACTTTTATTTCTGGGACTGGAATGGTAACGCCGTTTAGCTGGAATGAATTGACATTAAATGTATTTTTGGTAAGGTCGATATCGAACTTAGCTCCACCACGAGCACCCGTCGCATCAAGTGTATTCGCCTGACCAGTCGCACCCACAAGATTCGGAAAGGTAGTAATTCGATCGGTTCCTAAACCACCTTTATCTACGACTCCCCGAAAAACTGTAATCGGTTTACCCAGCTCGCTATAATCGAGTGTATCGTTGCCGCCACCACCAGAGAGGGTGTCATCACCAGCAGAACCGATAATTCGATCGTCGTCACTACTCCCAGTGAGGATATCATTCCCATTAGTGCCTTGAATAATTGCCATACTTAAATCGATCCTTTATATATTACGTAGAGTGTGCTAGTGTGTGATAATTGTTCGATCGCAGATTCTCATGGATATCGATCGGGTTGTTTAGAGCCGTGAGTAAATCTCAGCAACCCTTGTTTGAACCTAATATTCATTAAACTCGATTGCTAACTAAATTCGAGACTGACTTATGACTGACTTATGACTGACTTATGTGTTTCTTTTGTCAGTTGTCAGATCTGGTGTCGGTGTCAGGAGTAAAAGTCTCAGGAGACTAACTAAGATCGGAGAAGGGGATTTCACCCGCATGACTTTTACTTTTTTGGTGAATTGTCGTCTAAAAAAGATCGAGATTAATCCAATTGTCGGGCGACTAATCGAGCAAATAGCCCCTCTTGATTTACCAACTCATCAAAAGTACCTGACTGCACGACAATCCCTGCTTCCACCACATAAATCCGATCGGCATTCCGAATCGTGCTGAGGCGGTGAGCGACGACAATTCGCGTCGCATTCATCCGATCTAAACTTTCAGTCACAATTGTCTGAGTTTGATTGTCTAGGGCACTTGTCGCCTCATCCATCAGCAGAATTTTGGGTTTTAATACTAGCGATCGCGCAATTAATAGCCGTTGCCGTTGTCCGCCCGAAAGGTTGGTACCACCTTCGCTAATCACCGTGTGCATTCCCATCGGCATCGCTTGAATATCTGCCTCGAAACCTGCCATCCGAGCGGCTTCCCAGGCTTCTTCTAAAGTTACTAACGCGCCAGCGGAAATGCTGTCAAAAATCGAAGCGGCTGCGATGCGGACATTTTGCAAGACCACGCCCAATTGCCGTCGAACGGCCTGAACGTCGAGTCCGGCGAGATCCTGTCCGTCGTAACAAACCGTACCGCTAGCGGGCAGCTCAAAGCCCAGTAACAAGCGAAACACGGTCGATTTCCCACTCCCACTCGGCCCGACGAGGGCGATAAATTCGCCCGGTTCGGCATGGATGCTGACATTATTGAGGGTGAGTGGGCCATCTTCCCGATAGCGGAAGTTGACGTGTTAGAGCGAAATCCGCCCTGTCAACCGCCCTGGATCTGCCTGAGAGGGGTCGGACTCCAATGGGGTCTGAATAATCGGTCTGGCGCGTTCCCACAAGGGGATGATTTCTAAAACGTTGCTCAGGGTGTTACTAATTTCGGTGGCACCATTGAGAAAGACGGCAAAGGCCGTATTAAAGGCGAGAAACGAACCAGCAGATAGTCCTCCAGGCTTATTTTCGGTAGCGGCAATTTGGATAAACAGAATTGCAAACCAAAATATCAACACAGAACTAACCACGGGGATGGCTTCGTTAAACACGCTCAGACTATCATCAACGTGCTTGATGCCCGATTCTAACTTGATGCGTTGACTGTATTTTTTTGCCCATGAGCCAAATGCCCGCTCTTCAGCCGCCGCTACCCGCAACTTGGATACGCCATCGATGAGTTCCACTGTCAGTCCATTAATATCGCCATCGATTTGCTCTTGAACCCGCTGTTTTTTGACCAACATCCGACTGGAAACGATCGTGACGATCGCAACTAATAAACTCAATCCCAGTCCTACCAATGCCAGTTGGACACTGTAAGTAAACATCAACGCCAGATTGAGAAGTGCGAAGACACCACTCAAAAGCGTCCGCTGGGTAGAACCGCTCAGATGAGCGCGAATTTGACCAATCGCCAGCAGCCGATTGACGAGATCGCCAGAGGAATACTCGCGAAAAAAGGCGGGACTCAATTTGAGAATCCGATCCCAGACAGCGGGCTGGAGTGCTGCATCGGCGGCACTTTCTACGCGCAAGGTAATAATTTGCTGTGCTAAACCAAAAGCGGCTTGGCCGAAAGCGGCGGCAAATAAAGCCAATCCGAGTTGGGTTAAGAGGGTACGATTGCTGTCGGGGATGGCATCGTTGACTAAAATTGCGGTGGCTTGGGGTGTCACCATCCCCAGTAGCGATGCGAAGATCCCCAGGGCAAAAATAGCGACAATATCTTTTTCATAGCCCTTAGTCCCAAACCGAAAAATCTCGATCGCGTTGGTGACAAATGGGGGTAGCGGTCGGTAAAATGTGTATGCTTCGAGCTTGAGATTGGCAATTGCATCGGCATCTACACTCGTTTTGGTCGCTTGTTCTGGATCGAAGATTAGATAATGAGATCCCGATCGTAATAAAGCAACTGGCAGATCGTCTTTGGTGTAGGCGAGCAAGGGATCGTGTTCGGATTTCCACCACTCGCCACTTAATAATACGCGGCGAGTGCGGCAACGAGAAGCACGGGCGATCGCTTCTACCGGATCTTTGATCCGAGCTGTGTCTTCGGATGCTGGTGGCGGTAAGATCTCAATCCCCATTGCTTTGCCGACTGCCCCCGCCGCCATTAACAAGTGACTGCCGACGGGAGCAACTTCGGTGGCTGTGACTTCCAATACTCCAGTCAATTCTGCCATCGAGCTGTCGATCGTCTGGCGATTGAGCTGTTGTCGAGCCTGGAAGCGATGAAATTCTGACTCGATCTGCTGCTGTTCTAGCAGGTTGAAACAGTGCCAAAAATAAGCGTGTAACTGACGGAGACTGGCGGGGAGTAAATCGAGCGATTCGAGTTCTTGGGTGGGCGTTGTGTATACTTCGACAGCATTTTCCGCCGTCAACCAGGTGCCGAACATCAGCGGCATCGGTGGGTTATCTCCATCGACGGGGAGATCTGGGATGCCTTGCCAGTGGGTAATTCCCTGCCGGACATCTACCCAGGCAACTGCTTGGTGAACCTGTCCGTTATTTGGGGACGGGCGCGGTGGAATCAGGGTTTGGTCTTCGAGCAATGATAAGTAGTGGGTGCCTGCGGCGACGACACTATTTGTCGGCGCGGGGGTGATGGTGGGTTGTGCGCTCAACCATCTACCCAAATGACACAGCCAGCCTTCGATTAAATCGATCGCGTTTCGATCTCCAGCTTTGACTTTTTCAACTAAATATGATAAGCGAATTTGGTGCAGTTCTGTTTGTTCGATCGCGACTGCCATCATCCCTCGACGTTCGCCCGGTTTGGCGGTTGGGGCAAAGGTGGAGCCAAAGAGGGCTTCGCCTGCACCGATATTAAATAAAAATCGCCGATTGCCGACTAGTTCTTGATGGTCGATCGAAACGCCGTGCAGTACTAGCGATCCAGATTTAACGATCCAAATTGTTTGAGGATCGTTTAATAATAATGGTTCGTTGTTTTTAACAATTCGTCCTTGGATAGAAGTAGTCATAGTATTTATCCAAAATTAATTATTTTGTTTCTTGAAAGTTCGGAGGAAATCCACTTAACGGCTACTAGCTTCGTTTCTGCACCGCCCTCAAATAAATTTGGGGCTAATAGCAAAAGTTCGTTAAAACGAACTAATCGATCTGGTAGTTCTCTTCAGAGAACTTGAGCTATTAGCCCGAACTTCTAGTTCAGGGCGGTGCATGAACGAAGCAGATTGATTTTCCTTATCCCGATCGAATTTATCCAACCTTTAATGAGTGCCAATTAATTGGGTATAAACGCCAGAGCTGCTGCGTAATTCCTCGTGGGTGCCGCGCTGTACCACCTTCCCCTGTGCTAAGACGATAATTTCATCGCAATCGCGGATAGTACTGAGTCGGTGGGCGACGACGATACAGGAACAACCGCGACGGCGGAGATTGCGATCGATAATTTGTTCGGTTTCGGCATCAAGCGCGCTTGTTGCTTCGTCGAGTACCAATACGGCTGGATTTCTGACTAAAGCTCTGGCAATTTCTAGCCGCTGGCGTTGTCCGCCACTTAAATTCTGGCCGCCTTCAATCAGTTTGCAGTTGTAGCCCCCTGGCATATTCAAAATCAGATCGTGGATGGCGGCATCTTCGCAGGCTTTAATCAGATCTGCTTCGGGTACTGTGGGATCCCAGAGGGTGAGATTTTCTCTGATAGTGCCAGCAAACAAAAATATTTCCTGTTCGACCATTGCGAGGGAGTTAGCGAGGACGGGGCGAGCAATTTGGTGGCGTTGAATCCCGTCTAGAAGAATATCTCCCGACCAAGATTGATAGAGTCCGGTTACTAACTTAGCCACAGTAGACTTACCCGAACCGCTACCGCCGACGAGGGCGACTCTTTGCCCAGGGTTGAGAGTTAGATTCAAATCTTGGATCAGTGGCTCTCCCAGGCGATTGTAGCCGAAGGTGAGGTTTTGCAATTCCACATAGCCTGACAATTTAAAGGAATCTTGGCTATAGACTTGTAAGCTACTCCCAGCATCGATTTCTCGATCGGCTTCGGGATCGATCGGATTTTCTAATACGTCATCCAAGCGGGTTAAGTCGGCTTCTAGATCTTGCAAGGTGCTACCAAAATTTACCAAGCTGTTGACAGGCTTGAGAAATTCTTGGGTGAGGGCTTGGTAAGCAATCAGTCGCCCGATAGTGAGGGTACCTTCCATCACTCGGAAGCCACCGAGGACTAAAATCGAGGTGACAGCCAGCGATGTTAATACGGTGGGTAATGCCCCTAGCAATCGGGTGAAGAGTCCTAATTCTTGCTGGGCGTTGATGGTTTTGGCATAGTATCCGGCAAACTTGGCAAATAAGTCAGCTTCTAAACCGCTGGCTTTGACTGTTTCGATCGTTTGAATGCCACTAATCGCTACCCCAGCAACTTTGCCCGTTTCTTGAGATAGTCTAGTATTGGCATCGACGCGGTTGCGAGAGAGGGCTTGCAATGCGATGAAGTTGGCAGCGGCAAACACGATCGCAATCCAGGTCAACAGCGGATCGTAGAAGAACATAATGATGGCATAAGAAATCATCGCGATCGCATCGATGACCGTGGTTGCTAACGAGCCAGAGAGGATTGCTGCCACTTTATTATTGAGTTGAGCGCGATTGCTAATTTCCCCCGCAAAGCGTTGGGCATAAAACCCAACTGGCAAGCGGATCGTATGCCACAAAAATTGACCTGATAGAGTAACAGAAAGCTTGAGCAATAATCGGCGCAGATAAGTCAGCCGCAAGCGTGCTAATAGTCCCGTCAGCAATGCGGTAAACACCATCCCAATTAGCAGCGGACGCAACCAATCAGTGCGATTTTCGATGAGGATTTCATCGATAAATACCTGCATAAAGGCGGGCACTGCCATTCGGGGAATCGTCAGGAGTAGTCCGGTCAGCAAGCAGAAAATCAAAGCCTGCCGCGAGCTTTTCAAGCGGGAGGCTAAACTAGGGAGCAGTCCCTTTTTTTTTCCACCTTTGTGAAACTCCGCCCCTCGTTCCATTACTAGCACTACGCCAGTAAATCCGCGATCGAATTCATCGAAAGTAACTTTTTTTGGCCCTGAGGCTGGGTCATTAAGATAGACATTTTTGCCGACAAATCCTTCAACCACCAAAAAGTGGTTGAAGTTCCAGAAGGCAATAAACGGCGGTTTCATGGTTTGGACATCTTCGAGCGATTTTTTAAATCCTTTGGCATCTAAACCATACAACCGAGCAGCCTTGAGGACGTTCGATGCTTTACTACCATCTCTGGATACGCCACATTCGACTCGCAATTCTGTCAGGGGCACGATCCGACCGTAATAGCTCAAGATAATGCCTAGTGCCGCCGCCCCGCATTCGACCGCCTCCATTTGCAATACTGTGGGAGTACGCTTGCGACTGAATTGTTTGGGTGGCTTGGCGTACCCCTGTTAAGGTGAGCTGTTGTACTATGGGGCAAAAAGCCGAGTATAATTTTATTCAAAAGCTAAAAACCTAAGCAGAGAGGGAATTAAAGATGATTAGTGACATCTTTGAAAAATTTGTAGAACAGACACCCTTGA
>NZ_JBGSQZ010000317.1:0-2897 GCF_041737865.1 Chamaesiphon sp. | reverse complement strand
AATTTAACTTAATATTTTCAACTATTAATCCTTTTAATGGTCAGTTTTACCATTTCAAAATTTAGATGAAATCGGCTTAACACCTATATTTGTTGTCCTGTCTAAGTTTGAGGAGGCTATGTCTCATCGAACTCAGGTTATAAGCATACTAAGGAAAATCTCGATCTGTAAAACAGCGAATTGCATATTCTAGTTTGAGTAAGTTACCACTCTTAACAAAATGCACGGTAGTCCAGTGAACGTTGCGAAAATCCTTGCCCTGTAACTCATCGATCTGCTTTAGTCATTGCTGGAGGGATTGCTTGCCTTCAGGGAGAGGGTTTTCGATGTAGCGTTCCATCTCTGTTACGGCATTAGCAACGACAGTCGTGTGAATCTCCCATTCAGATGGACTCAAATGACTGGGACATGACTCTGCTTGCATTTGCGCTTGTAATATTTTGGCTAAATAAAGCCCAAATTGTGCGGCGGCAACTTCATCCTGACACAGGCTTTTGATGCTAGTCAATCGAGTGATGGGGATGGCAAATCTAAATTGCTCGCTGCTGAGTTCTTGAGCTGTTTCCAACCACTTTTTAATTTTATTAGCGATCGCTGTTTGGGTATTTTGCTGTTTCAATATCTTCAATCTTCCTTAGATACGATCGGGTCTACGATCTCGATTTGCCATCAAGCGATCCACAAAAATTGGCTGATTCCAATAATTAAGTGTAATCCAACCAATCCACCATAATCTAATTCCTCTCTGCGGAACCGAGCAAATCGAAGCAATGCTCCTCCCACTGCTCGAAATCCGAGGATTCTCAAAAATTGGAAGCAGATCGCGATCGTTATGTTTAGCGTGTCGGTCGGTAGTGCCAAGCTTGCGCCTCGTCCGACAACAATCGTGCGATTTAGAATTTAGGTAACTGTCACGTTTGGAATTGATGCAGACAGAGCATTCCAGACTTCCGTTAATCGTTGGAAGCCGATCGATTCATAACTGCTAGCTTCGTATCTTTGTACCATTTGTTCTTTGATACCTAGTTTGGCGGCTAGCTCTTTTTGAGTCATGCCCAAACCGATCCGTTTTTGAATTAAGACTTTGGGTAGATCTTCGATCGCACCCATTGTAATTTCAACCTTCCCCGCTTTGAGATCGTCATATGCTTGGATTTCCATCTGCATTCGATCGATTTGCGTCTGAAAGCTGTTTTGCATCGCTGCTAATTGGCTGGGCGGGATATTTTGTTGTTCTAGCAATTTATCGATAACTTGTTGCAGCTTATCGATCTCGCCTTTGGTAACTTTATATTGGTGTTCGTTCTGGATCATGATTAAATTAATTGATAATTGATAATTGATAATTAGGTTTTTAAGATGGGGATTTGAACCCTTGCTCTTTCTTTTTTACCTGGTTGGATCGAAACTGCTCAGATCGATCTCTACAATCCCGATTGGCTCTCCATCGCGATTTTTTTGCAAAAAGCCCTGAAATGCCGACATGAAATCCATCCGTAACTCGCAGCCAAAGCGGGCATGTTGTTCGTCGATATCTTGAAAAACCGGATCTAGCATACCGATATCGATTCCCATCCCGTCAAAACAGCCGTCGATGTCGTTGGGTCGTTCCTTATTGGTGATAAAACTACCGCCGATGTAGATGGTCTGACAATTAGAGCGAACGAGTAGTTTGAGTGCAAACATCAAGCCAGACAAGAGGTTGACGCGCCGGGAGTTGTACCCGTATCGCTCCCAAAAATCTACCCAACTCATTGCCCAAATTCCAGGTGGAAGGGTAGCCGCTCTCTGTAAATGGGGGCATTCAGTTAGTTCTCCATCAAACATGACAACAAAGCTGCGCTCTCTCCCAGAGTAACACAACTTTTTAGTTGGTATGGTGTGAATACAACTATTTTATTTTCAATCTTTGAAATAGTTAATTCCTTGTTTCTAGAACCGCCCCATACCATCTATCCTGTAATAATCCCCCGATCGCGAAACGCACCACCAAGGCGGTCGCTAATACTTAACGATGCAATTTGTACCAAATGGCCCCGATATTCCAAATGCACTCCTACATGCACATGAAGAAGGTCGTGTTGTCTTCTTCTGTGGTGCAGGAATTTCTTATCCCGCAGGCTTACCGCTGTTTGAAGGACTAGTTGATGAAATTTATAAAAGCGTTGGCACAGTACAAAGCAAAACTGAGGCAGAAGCCTACAAACGTTGGCAATATGACACTACACTAGACTTACTAGAAAGACGAGTTCCCGGTCAACGATTGACAGTGAGAAAAGCTCTGGCAGAATCTCTGAAACCCAATCTAGAGAAAGAGGGAGCTACTACTACCCATGCGGCTTTATTAGATCTAGCACGCAGTAGGGATGGTGCGTTGCGTCTTGTCACTACTAATTTCGATCGCATTTTCAATCACTTGATATCGCACCATAAGTTATCCATTACTGAGTACAATGCACCCTGTTTGCCCATCCCAAAAAACAGTCGATGGAATGGTTTAGTCTATCTTCATGGGTTGTTGCCAACAGAGATAGAAGAACACGCGCTCAATCAGTTAGTAATAACCAGTGGTGATTTTGGATTAGCCTATCTAACCGAGCGGTGGGCAGCCCGATTCGTCAGCGATCTGTTTCAGAATTTTATTGTTTGCTTCGTGGGATATAGGATCAACGATCCTGTACTGCGCTACTTAATGGACGCACTGGCAGCAGACAGAAGACTGGGAGAATTTACACCACAAGCTTATGCCTTTGGTTCTACCCCTGTTAAGGTGAGCTGTTGTACTATGGGGCAAAAAGCCGAGTATAATTTTATTCAAAAGCTAAAAACCTAAGCAGAGAGGGAATTAAAGATGATTAGTGACATCTTTGAAAAATTTGTAGAACAGACACCCTTGA
>NZ_JBGSQZ010000314.1:0-26530 GCF_041737865.1 Chamaesiphon sp. | reverse complement strand
AAAATCCCCTCTTGGGAGCGGAAAGTGCGGTCTTGGGGCGCGAGCTTTTGGGGGGAAGCTTCCCCCCAAAACGTCGCTTGTTTCCCCAAGTGGAGCACCTTTACAAGACAGGGGTGCCCGTAGGGTGGGGTGGGTAGATCTACGCATGAATTCAAGTATCCATAAATGGTAGTTTCGGAGAATGTGGATTCCGGCTGTCTATCGTCAACCCCCACCTGTAATCGGAGTTACCTTGCGAGTTCCGGCAGGAAAACTGAGTAAAACTCTTTCGTTCCCAGTCAACCCAGACTTAACCTCAGTCTTATTGTTAACAGTCATCCCAACCACAATCGGCGTAAATACCGGATCGCCGCCTGGTTTTGCCACATATACACCCTGAGCTGTTTTCTCCTGGACGATCGCCGCCGTCGGCACAATCAGCACCTGATTTAATTGACCAGCTTGGAAATCAGTTATCACATTCATCCCCTGACTGAGCAGTTTTTGGGAGTCAGCAACCGCCACTTTGACCTCAAAACTTGTTACCTCAAATTTTGGTGTCAGGCATTGGTGCAGCCGTTGGCGTAGCCTCTGCCTGAGCAGAAGCCAACGCCTTCAATTTCGGATATTAGCCTCGATTCATGCCACGATTGACTTCTCGACTGACTTGAACGTAGGTGATATACCCACGCCGCTCCAATCTGTTGGCAGCACGTCGGGCATCGCGACGATTGTCGTGGTTTCCCTCAAAAGTCCACTGGCGATCGTTACGGTTGCGATAATAAACAGAAAACTGCCGATCGCGATTTCGGTTGTTACGATACTGGTTGTCAGGATATTGGTTGTTAGGATACTGGTCGCGATCGTACTGAGCGATTTTTTCGGAATCTAGTGCATGTGCCGTCAAGGGCGTAGTTACTGCGAATCCCGTACATACCAGTGCCAGCAAAATTAGCTTCTTCATAAAATTAGTTTCAAGATGTAAAGTCTGGGTCGATCGAACTTAGAACTTCATTAATCGACTATATTTTCAATTTAATCGATCTAAACTTTAAAGTACTCTCTCTAAAGACGTAGATGAAGATATCTTAATGAAACAGAATAATACAGTATTAATTGCTATATTATTCCACGAATCTATCGTGCAAAGAACTACTCTGAATTGAGAGATGTAACTAGCTTCTATATAAGCTTTGAGTCGCTAATTTTATTAAATTAAATCGAAAATATACTGTAAATAACTCACGACTTCCTCACATTTAGAAGGTATGATAAACTTGAGTGTTTTTAGGCAATAAAAAATGGTTCGGAGGTAATCGCGATAGATAGATAGGTGCGTTCGTATTGCCTATCACGATCGCAGTCCATGAAAAGAAAGAATCGACAGTTGGTATACAGATTTCAAATACTGTACCCGTAACTTTGAAACATTGCTACCAATTCTCTTTTTGATTCTTTAATATTGTCGATTGTTACGTTTCCAGACACGGATTCGATCGAATTCAAACCTTTTGCCAATTTAAGCGTATATAAAATATAAAATTCATCAACGAATTCCTTCACTAATTCTTCGGTCAGCCCGCCCATTCCTGCAATCTCTTTTTGCATGATTAAGAGGACACCATAAATCGTGTCGGCAACGTTTTCATTATTGGGGGGATCCCCTAAACCCAATCGATGAAGCAATTCGACAAACTTTTCATCCTCTAGGTGCGTATTCAGAGTCTCCGCAGCATTCCCCAAGATAATTCTGGCTGATGCCAACCATTTCTTCATCTTTTTAATTGCCCAATTTGGTGTGATGTTGCTATTGTAGATTTTTAGGATGTCCTCTTTTAATTCATGAGCAATTCTTAGGATTGGAGAAGTTTGAAGCATTAATTCTAATTGTATTTTTTCTAAAGCAGTTAATTTTGATTGTGTTGTCATTAGCAAATTTTTATTCTTCAAGCCTTTCAATTCTAGTTTGAGTCGAATTGTATTCAGATTCTTGTTAATTAACTTTTGAACATGAAATCTATCTATCACAGTCTTCGCATTAGGGAAGACTTCTCTAATCACTTTTGGAAAACCGCCCCACATGTCCACAGAAACTTCCTCTACTTGCTCTCTCATAGCTTGAGGTATCCGCTTTAAGATTGTAATAATATCGTCACTTTTGTGCGAGTCTATTACTTCCAACAAAGAGCTTGTATCTAAATCCGTAAGAATAGTTGCAAATTTTCCTTGACCTTTCTTCTTACTAAACTCATCTAAACTTAGTCGCTTTGGCATTCCCCAGTCTTGGGTTTTAATTTCTATTTTAGAAAGTTCATTGAAAATTTTTTGAACTTGTTTGCTCCCTAAGTTTTCGCTTCGACTCACTTGCTCTACAGTCAATTCTTTCACTCTTATATAGATGTATTCCTTGAATCTGTTTGTGAGTAGCTGTTTTGAATCTAGCCATGCTACTTGTTCTGTTGTATATTTTTGACAGTGACGACAATAGAACCTTCGTTTGGGCACCTTCAAATACACTTCCATTCCACAGATTGATAGATCTCTCACTAAAATATGTCTAATTTGATGAAGAGCATCTAAATATTTTTGGCAGTGGGGACAGTTGATTCCTTCATTTGTGAATTGTAGCTGTAGTGCGTAAAAATCAGATATTTGTCCACCACCCACAACCTTGATTTTTGGTAAATTCAAGAAATTCTCTATATTTAAATTCATATTCAAAGTAGAGTAAATATAATTATGATAATATTTTACTCCATTTAACTTCACCGAGCTGTTTTAGTACTTGAAGGAAAATTAGTAACTAATCTAGATTAGGCTGTGTTGAATGGTTCCAGACAAAAGACAGTGCTTATTTAAATAATTTAAGCAGAGCGAAAATTATTTAAATAAGCATTACTTATCACCCTAAGAGAAGGAGAGCCACTTTCACACAACAATATCGATCTCAAAAAAGTAGGGGTAATTTATAAAGCTCTAGTTACTTATATTTCGAGAGCTAGTAGATGGTAATTGCTTCTGAAGACAACTTTCGAGCAGGCGAACTTGATATACTTGTCTAAATACTGTGGGATTGAGAATGAGCTTGCGTCTGTGATTGAAGACTGGCTGACTCAAAAATGCCGACCAAGGAAAAGGGACTTTGGGTGTTTCGCCGCTAGACACGATCGTTTGGGTGGGTGAAGTGGACTGTGATCGAGAGAACTTCCGGCAGATGTCAGCCTGAAAGAAAACCTCGCTAATGGCAAATTTAAGATCTCAACTGTGATGTGGATCGTTGCTGAAAATTTAATTGCTGCCGCTTCCATAGTTTTCCACATTTAGTCGATCGAGATCATCAGCCATTTATCTCAGTACGATCGACCGAAACGTTACAATAGATGTAGTAATTTTTATTTAGTATTGCGATCGTGGTTGCTACTCCTACTCCTGGCAAAATTATCTCCTATCCAGCCAAAACGATCGATCGTGCTGACATCGCTTTGCGGTGTGCGCCTTTTCATCTGGCTCTGTTTGCCAAAATGCGCTGGGAAAGTGTATCGGTACCCAAGTTGGCTGGCAATCTGGGCGTTCAATCTGGTTACACGCGCTACCCGCTTTCGGAGTTGAGTGTCGAGACAGCAACTAGTTGGCTGATTCAAGTGGGGATGTTGCGGCGGGAAGTGGATGGACAAGGTTTAACTGATAGTTTTCGGTTGACACCACTGGGGTTGGAATTAATCGAGAAATGGGAAACGGCGGGTGGTACATTAGCCCCAGCAAGTGCGATCGATCGTTTCAGAAATCTAAGTGCGCGTTGGTTCCGGCTCCCTTTTTAGATAGTTGATAGTTGATAGTTGATAGTTGATAGTTGATAGTTGATAGCGATTTGCCTGAATGTAGTTGAAGCTTGAGAACTGCTATTGCGATCGTCAAAAATCCACCATCTTTGTAAATGGTGGATTTTAGGTGACTACTTAAACTCTCTGGTTGGTAGCTAGCAATGCACGATCGATTAACCTAACGAATATATTCTTTGAGGATACTATTGCGATTGGGGTGACGTAGTTTGCGGAGAGCTTTAGCTTCGATTTGGCGAATGCGTTCGCGGGTAACATTAAATATCTGACCGATTTCTTCCAATGTTTTCATCCGTCCATCATCCAAACCATAACGCAGGCGTAAAACGTCACGTTCGCGAGGACTCAAAGTATCGAGTACTCCTTCTAAGTCTTCACGCAGCAAAGTTTTGGATACCTGATCTTCTGGCATTTCGCCATCAGCTTCGATGAAGTCACCCAGTCGGGAATCTTCTTCTTTACCAATTGGTGTTTCGAGTGAGATTGGTAACTGAGCAGACTTGGCGATAAACCGCAGTTTTTCGATCGTCATTTCCATCCGCGTGGCAATTTCTTCCTCTGTGGGTTTGCGTCCCATTTCTTGAGAAAGCAATTTGGTGGTCTTTTTGATCCGTGAAATAGTTTCGTACAAATGGACGGGAAGACGAATCGTGCGTGATTGATCGGCAATGGCGCGGGTAATTGCTTGACGAATCCACCAGGTGGCATAAGTTGAGAATTTATAACCCTTTTCGTGGTCGAATTTCTCAGCAGCGCGGATTAAACCGAGACTGCCTTCTTGAATTAGATCCTGGAAAGAAAGACCGCGATTCATGTATTTTTTGGCGATCGAAACTACCAATCGGAGGTTCGACTGCACCATCTTATCCTTGGCGCGTCTGCCTAAAAATAACCGATGGCGAAACTGATTGAGCGGCATCGCGGCAACTTCCGCCCACTCGCGATCGTTCGGTTCGCGATCCAATTCATTGAGGAGTTTCTCTCGCATCCGCTCTAATTCGAGCAGATCGGCGATCTTCCGTGCTAGTTCGATTTCTTCATCAGCGCGCAGGAGGCGAATTCGACCAATTTCTTGGAGGTAGAGCCGAATTGAGTCTTCTGTAAATTGTTTCTTTTTAGTTTGAACGCGACGGCGGGAGGCTTTCACTTTCCCCAGCTTGCCATCCTCGTCTTCGACATCAGATTCACCGTCGGATTCAGCAGCAAAATCGTCAGCATCAACATCTTCATCGAGCAGTAGTTCTAACTCGGTATCGGAGTCTTTAGTCGTTAAGGTTGCGAGCATGTCTTTAGTCTGGGTCATGTGTGGGTCCTCTTACTTCTGTCTAGAACAATCAACTAATGTAAGTACTATATTTCAGAAAGAAATAATTGTATTATTTGCATATTTTTAACAATTGAGCGCGTTGGCGTAGCCGCCCCAGAAAAATAATCTCTAGGAGTTACTCTTGCTGAAATGTTAATCTCGAACAGTCGCTAATTAATAGCCTTCGATCGAGAGAGTATCCTTGATTTAGGAAAGCCCTTTTGATTGTAGCTCTTATTAAAATTTCTGCCAGTTTCGATTGTTAATTAAAATATCAATTTATCGACACTTCACTCTCATAATTCAAATTTCCCAGCTTGCACGTCGATCGAATGTTTCCTCACTAAAGATCCCGATCGTGAGGCTCGATATCTACTCTGACGAGCGCGACAGGTGTTTGAGCCGAGGTTAAATAAATTTTACTAATGGGCGATATTCATCTGGCTAATGTATGTGCCGCTCTGCAAAGCTTGCGCTTGGCAACTAAAGACGCATTTTTAATGATTAGTTAGATAGTCAACTTCGCTAGCGAGATTGATCCAGAGTCTTCGATGCTCTTGCAGAGACGTTGTGCCTATGGCATTACGCCAACACGATCGATTCGTTGGTATCTCCCCTCATAAAAGCGTCTGCTTCAGCATCAGCCTCGATTGGGAAAAGAACATCACTAGGAATTATTTCTCCCACTCAATCCACAGTCTAACTGTTTAGTTTCGCTTTGCCCACCCAATTTCACGCAACGATCGTGCGTTAATTTGCTGAAATTTGTAGTAATTACGAGATGTTCGGTAGTTTTAGGCGATTAATTTAATAGTGACTAGTTGCTAACATAGCATTTCTCACAAAAATAGGGTAAAAATTGATACTCTTCTCTATGCAATCGTTAGACTCTAATTCCTGGTATGGTGATGCTCGTAGCGAATCCGCGAACCTGCCCAGAGCAATTTTTCACGGAGGGTTTGGTAGTAGGAGTAGTTATCGCGGAGGATGATAAACTTTGCCTGACAATCTGCCATGCGGACATCTACCCTCTGCCCTGGCCAGATTGAGGTAGCTAGGACACCATCATTCCACAGTTTAGTATTGAGTTCGTAATCACCTAATGGCCAAATACTGACCGTAGAGCCTGGTGGAATCACGATCGGACGACTAGACAGACTCAAAGGACAAATCGGCGCAATGGTGATTGCAGCCATGCCAGAGTGGACGATCGGACCATTGGCTGAGACATTGTAGCAAGTAGAACCCGTGGGGGTGGAGACGAGTAATCCATCGCCTTGATACTGATCGATAATTTCGCCATCGATTTCGACTTCTAGGATAGAAGTAATCATCCGATCGGCTGCTGCGGGCTTGATGCACATATCATTGAGAGCGAGGAACTTTTCGCTATCTGGTTCGGCATTTCTGTCGTCGCCATCATAGATATGTGCCTGGAGCATCATCCGCCGCTCGATCGCGTATCGATCGCCCGTGAGTCGCTCCCAGACTGTTTCACCGTCGATGAGTGATTCACTATTAAATAGTTCTAACGGCTCAGTGAGAAAGCCCAGATGTCCACCTGCATTGATAGCTAAAATGGGGATGCCATCGGGGGATAAATGCCGTGCTGCGGTGAGTGCGGTACCATCCCCACCTAAGACGATCGCCAGATCGATCGGCTTGCTGGTGGAGGCGAGAAAGACGGGATAGGGATTGTCTTTGGCTCCACTCGGCCCCATCATCACATGGCAACCCATCTGTTCGAGCTGTTTGGCAGCTCTTTCAGCTAAATTGCGGCTACCGCGATCTCCGGCTTTATGGGCGATGATGACGTTTTGAAGTTGCACGGGATGGGTGGATGGTGGATGGTGGATGGTGGATGGTGGATGGTGGATGGTAAGGGCAGAGACAGGGGAGACTGGGAAATTAGCACAAAGGACGCAAGCGTCCAAATTCACTATTCACCATCCACCATCCACCCATCCACCCATCCACTATCTAGTGCAAGAAGTGTCGAACACCTGTAAACACCATCACTATGCCTAATTCATTCGCAGCAGCGATCGAGTCATTATCGCGCATACTACCACCAGGTTGAACGATCGCGGTAATTCCGGCAGCAGCGGCGGTGCGTACGGAGTCGTCGAAGGGGAAAAATCCGTCGCTGGCGAGGATTGCGCCTGTAGCTTTGGTTCCGGCTTGTTCGATGGCGATTTTAGCCGAACCGACACGGTTCATTTGTCCTGCACCTACGCCAATGGTAGCGCGATCTTTGGTGATGACGATCGCGTTTGATTTGACATGTTTGCAAACTTTCCAAGCAAATAAGAGTTCTTGTAATTCTAGTTCGGTTGGTTGTTTGATGGTGACTACCTGCCAATCTGTGGTAGTTTCGATCGCTTCGTCGGTAGTTTGAACTAGCATTCCACCTGCAATAATTTTGACATTATCTGTGGTACCTGTAGCTAAATCTGCCAAAGTTAAAACGCGTAAATTCTTTTTGGTGGCGAAGATGGCTGCGGCTTCAGGGGTGCATTCAGGTGCGACGATACATTCGAGGAAGGTTTCGATCATCGATGATGCGGTATCGGCATCAATCGGGCGATTGACAGCGACAATTCCGCCAAAGGCTGAAGTAGAATCGGCATTGTAAGCTCGATCGTATGCTTCGAGCAAGGTATCGCCCAATGCTGTCCCACAGGGATTGTTATGTTTGATAATCGTCGCTGCGGGAGTATCATTAAACTCCGTAATAATCCGCCGTGCTGCTTCTAAATCGACGAGATTGTTATAACTGAGTTCTTTGCCCTGTAAAATTTTGGCAGTCGTCCAGCCCGTGGGGACAGCCCCTGTCTGATACCATGCGGCTGGTTGGTGGGGATTTTCGCCGTAGCGGAGCGATTGGAGTGGTTGGGCAGAAATTTGATAATTTGTGCTTTCACCTGCTTGGGCTGCCAAATAGCCAGCGATCGCGGTATCATAAGCGGCGGTATGTTGGAAGGTTTCTAACGCTCTAGCTTGACGGAACTCGATCGAGACTTGTCCGTTATTTTTGGTTAATTCGGCGAGATAATCATCATAGCGATCGGGATTGGATAATACTGTCAAATGTGCGAAATTCTTGGCTGAAGCGCGGAGCATCGCGGGGCCACCGATATCGATTTGTTCGATCGCATCTGCTAAACTGACTCCAGGCTTGCTAATGGTCGCCGCGAAGGGATATAAATTAACTGCGACTAGATCGATCGAGCGGATTTGATGCTGCTCTAGATCTGCTAAATGTTCGGGTAGATCTCGACGCGCAAGAATCCCCCCATGTATTTTCGGATGCAAAGTCTTCACGCGTCCGCCCAAAATTTCCGGCGCACCCGTATATTCAGCCACTTTCATCACGGGAATCCCTGCGGCTTTGAGAGCTTGAGCGGTACCCCCACTGCTGACAATCTCAAAATCAAATTTTTCGACCAATTGACGGGCAAATTCAATCAGTCCGGTTTTGTCAGATACACTCAGGAGTGCGAAACGAGTCATATATTAGTGCGGAGTGAGGGACGGCTAGTGGTTAGTATATCGGGTTTGGGGTGATTCTCCAATGCTGCCCAGACAATGTTATTACTAATACTAATAACATTGTTACGCCCTGGTTTCCCAAGGTGTCCACGATCCTGGCTCGATCGAATGGCTGGACTCCAACGTCGAAAAGGAAGCAGAAAAACTTATTTACTTAACTTGGTAGCAGGCCGATCGCAAAATAGATTAACAGGATTTTTCTCAAAATCGACGCATTCTCTAATCGAGTCAACTCGATCGATAATCTTGTCAAATTCGGTATAATTTGGTTCAGGTACATCACCACCATAGTTTGCTTTTTTTATACCCCTGATACTCTTTGGAGCAGCTAACAAAACTCGCTGGATCTGTTGGTGTTCTGGCGCAAGTTGAGGCGACAAGTACACTCCACTACCTGGAATGGCACGGCTTGTATGAATGATTCTGAACTCTGAGTTGTTGGATTTGAGCTTATCGCCGATAGCTTCTACACCAACTTCTGCTTTACCTTGTGTAACCATACTCATTGGTGATTCACTACGAGCAATTTTGAACGTTTTGCCATATAAATCATAAGCGGGCATGTAAAATTTAGATGCTGAACCAAAATCACCTAATGCCACCACTGTATTTAATTTTATATCATTGATCGATCGAATTGGGCTATTAGCTTTGACAAAAATTCCAGACTGATAGTTTGGCTTACCTGGAAACATTCCGGCTAAATAAGAGTAACTCTGTTTCTGAGAAAATCTAGAAATCATCGGAGATCTAGCAAAAATAATATCCCATTTCTTAGCAGCTAACCTTTTTTTCACTTCTTGATAAGATAAGCTTCTATCGCCTTCGATAATAATACCAACCTGTTTGCCCTGGAGATAGTCGAAGTAGTTAGCTGGTACTAACTCTTTTCGTAAGTAATCACCAAGCTCTCGGTAATCGGCTGGGTTTGTGAGAATACCGACAGTAATTGTGCTGTTACTAATTTTAGGCTTTGTCAAATAGTCCCAGGACTTAATACTTATACCTAGAATTACTAAACCAACTAAAGAACCTATTATTTTAAAATGCTTGGTTCTTAATTCTTTTTTTAACCTTTCAGCTTCAGCCTGTTTTTCTAACTCTTCAGCTTCAGCCTGTTTTTTTAACCTTTCAGCTTCAGCCTCTTTTTCTAGCTCTTTAGCTTTGGCCTCTTGTTCTAACCTTTCATCTTTAGTCTGTTCTTCTGTCCTTAGAAGCGTCACGATGTGTAAAGCTTCAGTGGCATTCTTGTACCGTTTGTTGAAGTCATATTCAACCATCTGACTTAATATATTTTTTAGCTCCAAACTAATATCTGGTGCAAGATCTTGCCAAATTAGATTTTCATCAAGATCGAACGAAAGTTGAGATAGATTGATACCAGTAGATGCTTGAATCGCAATGACACCCACAGCATATATATCACTACTCATTCTTGGACGACCAACGAGCTGCTCGTGAGGCATATAGCCTGGAGTGCCGATTGTCGTTCCTGGTTGACTAGTTGGTTGATTGACTACCTCTTTTCCCGCCCCAAAATCAATTAATGATATCTTGCCATCATCATTACGTCGAATCAAATTATCTGGTTTCAAATCTCGGTGAATAATATTCTTTTCATGAACGTAGGCTAGAGGTGTAAGTATATCAACAAGTAGTTTCTTGATGTAATCTTCGTTTTTCTTTTCTCCAGCTTTTAATTCCTGGGAAAGGATTACTCCTTTTACGAGATCCTGAACTATGTACAAATGACCATTTTCCTCAAACTGAGCAGATACCTTGGGAATATAATCATTATTGAGTTTATCTAAGTATTCAGCTTCTTGCGTGAATTTAGCTCGTGCAATATCTATACTCTTTTGCTCGACATTGATAGGATTAAACTGTTTAATTACGACCTCTTTTTGACCTGGAAAGTCTCTGTCATTTGCAATATAGGTAACGCCAAAACTTCCTATACCAAGCTGCTTTACTATTTCATACCGATCTCGTAGTAAGGTGCCAACTTCTAACGCATCAATTTTAACTCGTGCCATGATATTTTCCTCTTGTTGGTGCGATCTAATAATCGTTGCGTGTTTCTCGGTTGGAGTCATCAGCATAGCCTGTTGCTCTATTTCTTCAAGTCGTTTGGTAACAGCATCTTTTTCTCGTAGCTCTTCCGCTAGTAATTGTTTTAATTCTTCGATTTCTGCAAGTTGTTTCTCGACTTCATCTCCTTCACTATTTTTTACTGATAATAAGTAAAGCTCTTTTTCATTTAGTCTATCTGCCAATGCTTGATTTACTTCTCTAATAGAAGATAACTCTTGAGCCGTTTTCTCCCATTCAATTGCTGGATCTGGCGGCAGTGCAAATGTATTAAAATTGCATTGGTCTACATAGGTGTGATAAAACCAGCAGGCAAGCTGGTGGGCATATTTCAAAACTCTCAAAGCTCGGTTATAATCGCTTAGACCGTGATGATTAGCACGGTTGCCTTCTTTTCTAATCTGATGAAAAAGATCGATTGAATTCTGCTTTAAAATACCATTCATGCTTAATCGCCGAAGTAAACTCTCCTGAGGTTCACCTCGATCGATCGACTCACCATTTCTAGCAGCAATTTCCTGAGCTAGTAACTCACCAAACTGGCGGATCTTAATCAGACAACTGTTCGGATCTGAATGCAGGTATTTCTCCGCTTGATGTGCAAAGCAATGCAGGAGATCCAAGTCGGGAGCAATATCAGCCAAGAATGAGAAGTTAACTGAGCGATTAGTCATCTGCTGAAGTAGTTAATAACTAGACATTACGATATACTCGCTCCCAAGCTATAAATCAGGACAAAATCGAGCAATTTATCTAATCTCAAGCCAATAAAGTATGTCACAACCGATCGATCCAAATCGAGTAGTCATTTTTTCAGGTGCTGGCATCAGTCTCCACGAACGAGCTGGCTCATCGAATATAATTCACGCTCATGGGGAAATCACTAAGGCTAGAAGCTCGATCGATAGCTCTCTAATATATCCGATTGGCGAGCGCAGTATTCAACTTTGAGATAAATGTGAGAAAGAGAGTCAGCTACGTCCGCATGTCGTTTGGTTTGGTGAAGACATCCAAAATTTTGAATTCGCCAAAGTCGCACTCAAGACTGCGGGTAAAGTACATCATCCCTACATCTCGAACGTGCAGCGAATTTGGGAAAATATCTGCTAACCGCAGTGGTAACTTTGGCGACAAATTTTTATCGAAAAGTAATTTCATGCAACTATTGGAGCAGTCATCAATCGACGCTCTCGATCTGCCGCATAAGCAATACAAGCTTTTAAATCTTCCCGCGTTAAATCGGGAAAATCTTCGAGGATCTCTGCTTCGGTCATCTCAGAAGCCAAATATTCTAGCACTTCATAAACTGTAATCCGCAAGCCGCGCACACAAGGTTTACCACTACGTTTATTTGGTTCGATCGTAATGTAATCTCGATAGTTCATAAGATAAATTTTGCCTTGCCCAATATCTAAATTTCAATCGATCTTAACACGCTCACACCTGACCTATTGGGAACGACTGCGGTAAAAATTTCGATAACATATAGGTTACGATAGTTAAATGCTTTTGAAGATGGTGTTAAAATGCGGCGTTTTTCTGTAACTGCTATCCAAAATACCGATAGCCAAGCCTTGCATCAAGCTGAGAGTGAGCCTGTACTCCTAACTGCTGAATCTCAATCTAGTTATGTGATTATGTCAGTTGAAAACTACGATCGGTTAATCGATCGACTAGAACGGTTAGAAGATATCGCACTCGGTCAGCAAGCCCAAACCGATCTATCTACTTCACGCATGGTTGGCATGGAGATTTTCACAGCCGAACTTCAGCGGTTGGCTGTAATGGATGCTGACGGATGAGAGTTAAAATCTACGATAGTCTCTGCTGTTCCGACCTAATAACTAAAAAAATATCTTCCTATTTTCACTCGATCGAGCGTTAAGAAACATATCCAAAAATGTCTCATCAGTCCCTATACCGTCCAATCTTGAATCATTAAATTTGGGAGCTTCTCAAAATCTCGTAAATTTCTAGAAAGCAATACTCCATTGTGGGCGATCGCGATCGCCGCAATCCGCAAATCTTGAGTACCTACTCGAATACTTTGTGTTTTAAATTCTTGATAAATTAGCTGCGCTTGTTCTGTAAATTGCAAAACTTCAAAATCTGAGAGTAGCTTCACAGTTTCAGACAGCCATCTGTAGGCATTGGCTAGAGACACACCCATTTTTACATCTGATACTTGGGCAAGCCTACCGCGCAACTGTTCCTCTACATTGATAGCTGTAGTAGTTAAGTTAACTGCATTGGCTTGCAATCGCTCGATTAGTGCTGGATGATTGCGTCCATACAAGCTGAGATGGTCGGTATCTGGTATATACACGGTCATACTTCATCATCGATCGCGTTAGCCGATCGACGAATGTCTGCTAGCTTTTCCATCCAGTCATCAAACGTTGGATCTACTGCCAAAATCCCAGCATGTTGCATTGGACTAATAGATTTACGATCGATTTCTTGAGGCTCTGCAATTTCGATTGTGACCACTTTACCTTTAGATAACCGTGAATTTAGAGCCGCTTTGACTTTAGATATTGCCTCAACTTCTGTAAATCCATCTACCGAAATCGTCGGCATTCCAATTACTGATGCTATAAAATGCCTTCCACGACTTTCGACAAAAATTTGATATTGCATCCCTGTTAGAATTCTGCTAATTAGATTGCTCTCCTCTCTAGCTTAAACCCAAATCGAGATCGGGCACTTGAAGTCGCGCAAGCCACTTGAAGTCGCGCCCGATCGGAATTTCCGAATATACTAGAGAGTATCGAGACTTAGCTATCGCCACAATCTAGCCTCGCGCCACCGTCTGTGAAGTTAAACGCTATGACCACCTCTGCTATTACTACCGAACAACTAAAAGAGATCTTCCCATTTCCACTCGACAGATTTCAACTTCAGGCGATAGACGCACTCAACGCAGGAAAATCAGTGGTAGTCTGCGCCCCAACAGGTTCTGGTAAAACGCTCGTCGGTGAGTATGCCATTCATCGCGCTCTTCAACAGGGACGCAGAGTATTCTACACTACCCCGCTCAAAGCCCTCTCCAATCAAAAATATCGCGACTTTCGTGCCGAATTCGGTGAAGAGAATGTCGGACTGCTCACGGGCGATATCTCTATCAATCGGGACGCTCTGATAGTGGTGATGACCACCGAAATCTTTCGGAATATGCTCTACGGTACCCGCATCGGTGAAGTTGGTACGTCGATGATGGGTGTCGAGGCGGTGGTGCTAGATGAATGCCACTACATGAATGACAAGCAGCGCGGCACAGTCTGGGAAGAATCGATTATCTATTGTCCCCCACACATCCAACTCGTCGCCCTTTCCGCTACCGTCGCCAATAGTAAACAATTAACCGACTGGATTAGTGCCGTCCACGGTGGTACCGAACTGATTTATTCTGACTATCGCCCCGTTCCGTTGGAGTTTCACTTTGTCAACCCCAAAGGGATTCTGCCATTACTCGATCCAAATACCGCCAAACTCAATCCCAAACTCAAATCCCATCGTCCCACAGGTAGCCGCAAAACTGAAGATATCCCTAGTATCGGGTTTGTCGTCAGCAAGCTCGCCGAACGCGAAATGCTCCCTGCGATTTACTTTATCTTCAGTCGGCGCGGCTGCGATAAAGCCGTCGCTGATATGGCAACTCTCCAATTAGTCACTCCGGCTGAGTCGGCTCGGCTAAAAATCCGCATTGATGAATTTCTCGACAAAAATCCTGAAGCTGCGCGGGCTGGACAAGTAGAACCACTTTATAAAGGGATTGCCGCTCACCATGCGGGAATTTTGCCAGCTTGGAAAGTGCTAGTTGAGGAATTGTTTACCCAAGGTTTGATCAAAGTCGTCTTCGCTACCGAAACTCTGGCAGCAGGGATTAATATGCCCGCTCGGACGACAGTTATTTCGAGTCTCTCCAAACGCACAGACCAAGGACATCGCCTCCTGACAGCTTCAGAATTCTTGCAAATGGCTGGACGTGCCGGACGACGTGGTAAGGACGTGGTGGGCTATGTGGTGGCTACTCAGACTAGATTTGAAGGCGCGAAGGAGGCAAGTGATTTTGCAACCGCATCACCCGATCCGCTGGTGAGTCAATTTACGCCTACTTATGGGATGGTATTGAACCTGCTCCAAACCCATACCCTAGAAGAAGCTAGAGAACTCGTCGAACGCAGTTTCGGGCATTTTACCAAAACTCTCCATCTGCTACCGCAACAGCAGGGAGTCAATGATATCAAGCAAGAATTAAGCCATCTTCAAGAAGCTTTGAGTAAGGTAGATGGAGACGTATTAGCTGACTATGAAACGTCTCATTCCCAACTCAAACTCGACCAAAATCAACTTAAAAATCTTCAACTCTATACCGAACAAGTTCAAGCCACCCAAGTCACCAAACAATTGCCAACCGCTTTCCCAGGGACGATTCTCAGTCTCAAGGGCAAACATGTCCCTGTCGCCACACCATTACCAGCAGTACTCGTCAGCAAAATTGCGGGATCTGGATACAAACCTGCCTTAGTCTGTTTGGGACAGGATAACCGCTGGTACGTTATCAATCATCAAGATGTCGTTGCCGTACACAAGCATTGGTCGGAATATGGCGGCAAACAGCGCGTTCCCCAAGTGGTTTCGCTGTTACCACCTGCGGATATGCCTTTAAAACCTGGACAAGTCCGCAAAGGGATGAGCTTGACGGCGGAAATTGCCCAGAGCATTCCCAATCTCGAACCGCCAGCGACAGCCGAATTAACAGCACAAGTTAAAATCGTCAGCGAACTGAAGAAGAAGTTAGAAAATCATCCTGTGTGGGGATGGGGAAATCCAGCTACTTTACTCAAACGCTATCGCCGTCAAGCTGTACTCGAACAGGAAATTCAGGATCTCCAGGATGCACTACAGACGCAACTCGATCGACATTGGCAAGAATTTCTCAATCTGATTGAGGTATTGCGTCAAGTTAATGGCTTGCAAGGGGTGATTCCGACGCGGATTGGCGAAGCAGCAGCCGCAATTCGTGGGGACAATGAGCTATGGATTGCTTTAGCTGTGATGTCTGGTTATTTAGATGGTTTAGATCCCCAGCATTTGGCGGCGGTGATCTGTGCATTGGTATCAGAAACACCACGCTCTGATAGTTGGACAAATTACGATCCGGCTGATGAGGTAGTGATGACTTTGAGTGGTTTACGCGGCTCCCGCAGACAACTATTTCAAATCCAACGTCGCTATCAGGTAGCACTTCCAGTCTGGATGGAGTACGAGCTGGTGGGAATTGTCGAACACTGGGCGTTGGAGACATCTTGGACGGAGTTGTGTAGTAACACAAATCTAGATGAGGGCGATATTGTGCGGATGTTACGACGCACGGTGGATCTATTGTCGCAGATTCCCTATGTACCGCACGTTAGCAACGCATTACAGCTAAATGCTCGACGGGCAGTGCAGTTGATTGACAGGTTCCCAATCAATGAATCGATCGCCTAACTAGTCACACGATCTGAGAATTATTGTAATACGATTTATGCAATCGATCGAATCAATTTGGTTGGTTTGTCTGAGCAAGTGGCAGCTTTATAGTGGCAATATAATCGACATTCAAAATCAAAATGGTATTACATCTCGCTCATCTTCATCTAAATTTTGATTATATCTGTGTCCTGTTATTTCTGATTCAATTTTAACAACTTCTTTGTCGAAGATATATTGCCCCGTAATTCTTTCATTAATAATTTTCTTGTCATAGCTATCTTTGCTTTGTGCGACAATATCAGCCATCTTTCTTAATAACTGAGATGAAGTATTAGGATGATAGATAAGATTGCGGAAAATAAGAGGGTCGTCGATTCCCTCAATTTCTTTGCAAACCCAGTCATCATAGTATTTATATTGCGCTAAATTATCCAAAATAGCTTCTGGTGTATACGGATATTTTGTCAGTAGCCGCCAAATATAAATTCGCTTATCATTAATAGGTTTTTCACATATTTCATTCAACAAATCTACAGGAGTTCCTGGCTTCCCTCGCAAAAATAGGACTAAATCTAATGCTTTTTGTGAAACATTAGGATGAATTTTGACAGCATTCCTCACTTGAAAATCTGGATAAATCGCCAGATACTCCACTGTTGTAGTTCCAGCCAAAGGATTTTTCAAAAGTTCTAGAGCGATATTTTTGCTATTGCAGTGATATGCTATTTTAGCCAATATTTCAGGGGATTTTTGAGTGATATTATGCTGAATTATTCCTGAGTGAGCATCAGATTTTTCAGCAAGCTTATTTATTATTTTTGAAGAAAGTATAGGTAATTTAGCAATTTCTCTAATCAAATCAGACCAGCCGCAATCGATATATTTATCTACTATTTCTTCTAGAAAACTAGCTGAAATCCTTGGACTATTAAGAACCTCTTTGGTAACAGCAATATGAGGGTAATCGCCATCATCCTCTTCTGCTTTCCAACCTATCAATTTCTTTAAAGAGTCAATTGGCGTATTGATATTTCTAGCGATAGCTACACAAATCTTGTCACTTTGCTTTTCACTGGCTGCCAGGTATGCCAGTATTTCTGGATCTGTTTTCGAGCTAAGAGCTAGGGATAGTCTCACAAATTCACTATCTGGATATTCAATTATCATCTGCTATGTGCTACTAGTCTAAAGAATTGTTGTATCAGAGATTTGTAGGTTGGGTAGAATGAATGTGAAACCCAACACCCACCCAATCAATCTATGGGATAGTTGGGTTTCGTTCCTCAACCCAACCTACACAACTTTTCAAACATCGCCTAAGTCGATGGAATAATGTTTTGCTGAGATTTAAGGTAGTGACGTAATAGAATGAGTCGATCGTTTCCCCAGAAAAGTTCGCCATGAGCAATAAATGTCGGCACACCGAATACTCCGGCATGAACAGCACGATCGATTGTGGCATCGCTCTGGGCGATCGTTTCTTGTGCCCTCAAAGCAACATCAAAATCGATCGCCGAAATTCCACAGGCTTCAGCCCGAAGAGTAGATTCTCGCTCATCAATTTGCGATCGAGAATCCTGAAACATTGCTGCAAATAGCAAGCGACTATATTCTGCTACCTTGCCAAAATGCTTGGCTGCTATACACGCCCGTGCCAGCAGCTCTGAATCGAAATGCACTCGTCCACGCGGTTCAAGATAGGGGACTCCGTACAATTTAGCCCATCGCTTGGCATCGAGTTCGCGATAATTCCATTCATATTGTCCAGAAAGTTCCCCCTCAAATGGACTACTTTCACGCTGATTAATTAGCCTCACGCTATTGATGGGATGCCATTCGACATCACAGCCAGTTGCTTTTTTGAGAGTAGCGATTTGAGTAGATGCAAGATATGAATAACGGCTGCCGATCGAGTAGTAAAAGTCAATATTTGCTGCTGCTCTCATTT
Organism: Chamaesiphon sp.; assembly: GCF_041737865.1. Classification (NCBI taxonomy): domain Bacteria; kingdom Bacillati; phylum Cyanobacteriota; class Cyanophyceae; order Gomontiellales; family Chamaesiphonaceae; genus Chamaesiphon; species Chamaesiphon sp. The sequence continues at coordinate 8,334 of NZ_JBGSQZ010000314.1, read as the reverse complement.
GTTGCTCGATCGTCGATAACACAAAAAATTTGTCTTCATGTGTAAACTGCTTCGCCTGTTTTCGATCGGATGACTGGCTTTTTTGCCAGTTTGTCCCAGCGTATCGCCAATTTCAGCACCAGCGACATTAAAGTAACGCAGAATTATGTACCTCAAATCGGCAGCACTGGCATAGTCTCGAACGATCCGTTCGCTCATCAATTTGGAACTGCCATAGGGATTGAGCGGTTGTGGAACGGTGTCTTCGGTAATTGGGTTGACTGCTGGTTGTCCATACACAGCCGCAGTGCTAGAGAAGATCAATTTATTTACGCCAAATTGCTGACAGCAATGCAGCAAATTTAGAGTATTGGCTGTATTGTTGGCATAATAATCGAGCGGTTTAACGATCGAGTCGGGAACAGAAATACTCGCAGCAAAATGTAAAACTGCATCAAAGTTATGTTCTGCAAAAACTTGACATAGCTGCTGTCGATCGGCTAACTCTCCCAAGGCTAACTTGCCATAAGTCAAGGCATTAGTAGATCCTGTGGATAAATTGTCGTAGATAACCAGATCGTATCCGGCTTCACCTAATTGCTTGACAGTGTGAGAACCGATATAGCCAGCACCGCCAGTCACCAAAAAATTTTGATTCATCGGTTCATAATTGTATATACAATAGCTGGTATTTTAAATTAATTAGTGAAGCAAATAGCTAAATATCTGGTTCGCTAATAGGCAGCACTAGAATTAAGATATTGACGATCGCAAAAGACGATGAATGTCGATTGAGATCGAGCTTACTCACATCAGAATACCATATGCTTCTATAGTAGTAAAATATTAGTCTAAAGTATCTATTCCCTTCTCAGTGTCAAATTAGACATCTAGGGTAGGGGGTGGATGGTGAATGGTGAATGTCTATTTCTTGAGTGGGAAGGGAGTATCTGCGGAGGGAAACAAGCCTACTTCCGCCGATTGGCTAATAACTGTTCTTCCAAAGCAGCAATTCGATTGTATGCAGCCGTCAGTTGCGCGGTTAGTCGCTGGATTTGGACTTGAGGTGACAAATCTTGTTCGATCTGATGGCAAGTAATCTCTATACCGCGATCGTCGATCGAAACATCCTGCCCAGACCCCCATTGAGTCGGATTGTGCCAATAGTTATAGCCAGCAGCCAGCGCAGATCCATTGTTGCTGTCATCGATCCATGATGACAGTCGTCGAGGATTTCTACTGCTATGATAGCGATCGAGAGGGTACTCGGTGACTGTCTGTGTCTCAACGAGCTGAGGAGCTAAATCTTGAAACACATGCCGATCCAATCGCTCGACGATTTGATAAACTCGATCGATCTTGCGTGTCAAGTTACCGATTTGTTGTTGGATTGATTCCATTTTTTAGCTTGAAATGAGATAATTCGATTATAAGCAACAAATGAATATTTGTTAATTTATCCCTGAATTATTTAACTTTTGCTAAGAATTGCCATGTTAATAATTAATTGTTATTCATATAGTATATCATCAAGATAAGCGTCAGATAAATGCTAGAAATTCAAGACTTTTTTTCAGCTTGTGTCGGTACTTGGAACAGCGAACGGACTTATCACTACCCACTGCAAAACGAAGTAGAGCGTTCGGTGACAGTATTTAGCGTAGCGGCATTGGCATCTGCCGAAAAACATCAAATTACTTCAGCTTCCCTACCAGTTGAAAGTGTGGTATTGAGTGAGGTCGATCGATTTCCAGGATTTAGGATCGGCTTTGATACAGTATCTGAAAAAGGCGATCGAGTTTCGATGAATCTCAAGGCTTTATTTGTACCAGAGCGATCGATCGTCGCGCCTCATCTCCTACCCACAGATCCACTCGCTCCAGCGACTCCCCTCACTGCCGAAATTCTTGGTAGTGCAGAAGTAGTCAGAGGGCTATATCTTCGGGATGAAGGCTATTCCGAGAGTGGTGCGATTACTGGTCGATTTACTTATCTACCCAGTCGGCAAACTCTAGAATTAGTCACATACTACAGTCGATCGGTCGCCGTAGACCAATTGCGGCTGATCTCTCTCACCACTCGACTCCGAACGATCGTCACCTACCAACGCCCTCAACCAGGTGTAGTTCCGACAGTGATTAATTTAGTTGGGTTTGGGCTGGAGCAGAAATCTTAGAGTGGTGGATGGTAAATAGTGAATGGTGGATGGTGAATAGTGAATTTAGCGATCGACTATCAACTATCAACTAATTACGGTGAGAGCCTGTCAATTTGCCACTTTCCGGCTACTAATTGATAGCGTAACCTGTCGTGGAGCCGACTGGGGCGACCTTGCCAAAACTCGATTTCTTGGGGGATCACACGTACGCCACCCCAGTGAGGGGGTTTGGGAATCGCGGTATCTTGGTACTGGGTTGCTAATTGCTGTAGTCTTTGTTCGAGGATCGATCGATCTTGAATAATCGTACTTTGCTCTGATGCCCAAGCACCTAGTTGACTACTAGCTGGACGGCTGTGAAAATAGCTGGTAGCTTCTGATTCTGAGACAAGCTCTGTTTTACCCTCAATCCGAACTTGACGCTCTAAATCGCCCCACAGGAAGACTAACGCTGCATAAGGACACTGTTGCAGCTCTACGCCTTTTTGACTGTTGTAATTGGTATAGAATACAAATCCGCGATCGTCAAAATCTTTGAGCAGCACGATTCTGGCTGAAGGTTTGCCCTCCGCTGTCACAGTCGCGACAGTCATCGCATTGGGTTCTAATATATCCGCAGCGACAGCTTGCTCGAACCAGATTTGGAACTGCTGGTAGGGGTTATCGACAAGATCTGATTCTAGTAAACCAGCCTGGGTATAATTTTTGCGTAAGTCAGCAACTTTAGTCATGGGGGAGGAGTTGGGAAGCAGAGCTTGCCTAATTTAGCTAGTTTTACTATTGTAGGTAAAATATTTCCAGAGCGAGACTAATTTTATAGTCGATCGAGCGCGTGTAGTCGTAAAATGTTACCGATCGGGATTTCAGCTAGATCGCTCATTGAGCGCGACAAATGAGCCAGCTCTAAATCTGAATTTTTAGCGATCGTGGTTTACTGTTTGCCCTTGTCCTGATACATTGAGCGAATACTGGCTCGTAAAACTAATAACTCTATTCTTGTATTTATGAAAGTCCTGGTGATTGGCGGAGATGGTTATTGTGGGTGGGCAACTGCGCTGTACCTGTCCAACCGGGGGTATGATGTCGGGATTTTGGATAGCTTGGTTAGGCGGCATTGGGATTTAGAACTAGGCGTAGAGACACTTACACCGATATCCAGCATCCATCAACGGATTAAACGATGGCAAGAATTAACTGGTAAAGAGATCGAGTTATTTATTGGGGACATCAATAATTACGACTTCTTGCAAAAGTCCCTAAAAGCATTTGGGCCAGAAGCTGTCGTCCACTTTGGAGAGCAGCGTTCGGCACCATTTTCGATGATCGATCGAGAACATGCGGTACTCACTCAAGTCAATAATGTGGTGGGTAATCTCAACTTGTTATACGCACTGCGCGATGATTTCCCTGATTGTCATCTCGTCAAACTGGGGACGATGGGCGAATATGGTACGCCAAATATCGATATCGAAGAAGGCTACATCACGATCGAACATAATGGTCGTACTGATACATTACCCTATCCCAAGCAGCCAGGTAGTTTTTATCACTTGAGCAAGGTTCATGATAGTCACAATATCCAGTTTGCTTGTAAAGTTTGGGGCTTGCGGGCAACAGATCTCAATCAAGGGGTTGTCTATGGGGTGTTGACGGAAGAGACAGGGATGGATGAAATGCTCATCAACCGTCTCGACTATGATGGCATCTATGGCACGGCTCTAAATCGGTTCTGCATTCAAGCCGCGATCGGACATCCACTGACAGTCTATGGTAAGGGTGGACAAACTCGCGCCTTCTTGGATATTCGCGATACAGTTAGATGCGTAGAACTAGCGATCGAAACTCCCGCCAAACCAGGGGAATTCCGTGTCTTTAACCAGTTTACCGAGCTATTTACCATTAGCGATCTGGCTGTAAAAGTCAAGCAAGCCGCGATTACGCTGGGATTAGATGTGGATATCCAAACATTGGAAAATCCCCGTATCGAAGCAGAATCACACTACTTTAATCCCAAAAATACCAATCTGCTCAATCTCGGACTCCAACCGCACTTTCTGTCAGATTCTCTCCTAGATTCCCTCCTCAATTTTGCCATCAAGTATCACTATCGTGTCGATCGATCGCAAATCTTGCCCAATGTGAGCTGGAAACGGTGTTAGGCTTTAGGCTAAAGCCTCATCCCTAATGCCTAAATTGAGGTAAAATAATGGAGAATTAAGAAGCTGTGTTAGGAAAAATATATTTTATGAAACGGTTTGCCCGTCTGCTCGTTGCCTTTAGTCTCTGCTTGACTTGTTTAGTTGGGATCGTACCCCAATCAATGGCGGCTAGTTGGAATACCTCCACGATCTTGGCAAGCTCCCCAGCAACTGGAGAAGTCATCCGCAATAGTGCTGATAGTAAATTAGGCACAGAATTTGGTAAGAAAATCGATCTAAACAATACTAACGTTCGATCGTTTCGCAAGTATCCTGGTCTTTATCCTACCCTCGCACGCAAAGTAGTGGACAATGCGCCCTACAAGACTGTAGAAGAGGTGCTAAATATTCCTGGTTTGAGCGAAAAGCAAAAAGAAATGCTCAACGCCAACCTCGACAAATTTACGCTGACTTCTGCGGATGATACCTTTAATGAAGGTGGCGATCGGTATAACAATGGCTATTACTAACTAATTGACAATTGGTAACTTCCCATCTACTTTCACTACCCACCCAGATTTAGGGTGGGATTTTTTATCCGAGCGATCTTGATGATAATGGTAATATAGCAATCCTATTTGAGTTCTTCACAGTTATGTCATTACCTACCAGCTTTGATATCATCGTTGTGGGAGCTGGAGCGGCTGGTTTGTACTCAGCACTGTGTTTACCAGCCGAGCTGAGAGTAGCAATCGTCAGCAAGGCTAGTTTACCCCTATCAGCGAGTGATTGGGCGCAGGGAGGGATTGCCGCAGTGGTAGATCCGCAAGACTCAGTAGATCTGCATATTGTTGATACTTTACGGGCGGGGGCAAGATTATGCGATCGAGATGCGGTGGAATTTTTAGTCACCCATGCTGCGGCGTGTATTGAATCACTGGTGGATCTGGGGGTAGGATTCGACAGAGTGGGTCAAAAACTAGCTTTGACTCTCGAAGCTGCTCATTCTCGTCCACGGGTGCTACACGCGGCGGATACAACTGGTAGAGCCTTAGTTAGTACTTTAGCCGATCGAGTGTTGGCACAACCAAATATTACGGTGCTCACCCATGCTTTTGCCCTAGATCTGTGGTTAGAAGCAGGAGCCTGTCAGGGAATTAGTCTCCTCTATCAGGGACAAATTACTTGGGTGAGAGCTACCGCCGTCGTCTTGGCGACAGGTGGTGGCGGACAGGTTTACGCACAGACTACCAATCCCGAAGTCAGTACTGGCGATGGCGTAGCGATGGCACATCGAGCGGGGGGACTGTTGCGGGATCTTGAATTCGTGCAGTTTCATCCTACCGCGCTCACCAAAACGGGTGCGCCCAGATTTCTGATTAGTGAAGCCGTACGTGGTGAAGGTGCTCATTTAGTAGACGATACTGGTTATCGGTTTACCTTTGACTATCATCCTGCCGGAGAACTTGCCCCCAGAGATGTCGTCAGTCAGGCGATCTTCAGTCATTTGCTCAAACACAGCCCCGACCCCGCCAAAGGCTGTGTCTGGCTCGATCTCAGTCCGATTCCCGCCGCAAAAATTCGGCATAGATTCCCAAATATTATTCAAGTTTGTCAGCATTGGGGAATTGATATTCTCACCGAGTTGATTCCAGTTGCGCCAGCAGCGCATTATTGGATGGGCGGAATTCAGACAGATCTGATGACACGTACCAGTATTCCTGGAGTCTATGCCGTAGGCGAAACTACTAGCACGGGAGTACATGGAGCTAATCGCTTGGCAAGTAATTCGCTGCTAGAATGCGTGGTATTTGGTGCTCAGTTGAGCAAAATCTCCATTGAACCTCAATTTCTAGTAGACAATTTAGCGATCGATCCTAACTTAACCGCATCCTTGCACTTGAATTGGAGCGAAAAAATAACTAATAATCCCGCTGATTGGCTCGATCGAGTCCAATCTATCCGTCAAGAATTGCCGCGATTGATGTGGCAAGCTGCTGGTATTTGTCGCGAACAAAATAGTCTCAAGCTGGCGATCGATCGAGTCAATTTTTTGCAATCAGAATTCAATGACTTACCCATTACTCAGCTAATCACCCAACTTTTACCACCACAATCTCTGACTTTACCAGCAGAAATATCAGAGCGAGATCTCTGTACCTGGGGCGAAACTCGGAATTTATTAGACATCGGCCGATCGATCTTAACTGGTGCGTTGATGCGAACTGAAAGTCGCGGTGGGCATTATCGAACTGACTTCCCCGCGATCGATCCAAACTGGCAATTACATACCTTAGTATTAGGAGATTGTTGGTTTAAATCTGACTCATTGACTTAGCAGGCGATCTTGACTTCGTAAATGATTTAGGATTGCTATAGAAGCAATACTTTCAGCTTGGCGTTATTACCTCATCCATGAATCCAAATCCACCAGAGCAATCAAGTCCAGACTCGACAGCACCTCAGCCCCTACTGGTGCAATGGTGGCAAAAATGGGGCGAAAACATCACAATTTTATTACTAGCATTGGGATTGGCTTTTTTTATTCGGACATTTATCGCCGAGCCGCGCTATATTCCTTCAGAGTCGATGTTACCCACCTTGGAGATCGGCGATCGCTTAATTGTCGAAAAGCTCTCTTACTACAGCCATCCACCCCAACGGGGAGATATTGTCGTCTTTGTACCGCCGCCGCAGTTGCAGGAGCTAGGCTACCGCCAGGATCAAGCTTTTATCAAGCGAGTCATCGGCTTACCTGGTGAGACGATCGAAGTCAAAGATGGTCGTGTCTATATCGATACTCCAGGGGAGAAGTTGCACAAACCAGAGTTATTGACCGAATCATATATCGCCGAGGCTCCTAATTATGCCATGTCGCCGATGGTCGTACCGCCCGATCGAGTATTTGTGATGGGTGACAACCGCAACAATAGCAATGATTCCCACATTTGGGGTTTCTTACCTAGAGCGAATATTATCGGACATGCTTGTTTCCGCTTTTGGCCGTTGGAACGATTGGGCGGGATGAGATAAATCTTTAAATCTCGACAAAAAAGACCGATAATTAATTACCGCTCGTTGAAATAGAGATTTAAACTCGATTCCCATATTTCTCCTACTCTTTACCCCTACCTCATGTATTACTTTCCCCAAGATCCACCATATTTCATTTTATTTGCTGGCTTATTTGCTGGTATCACTTGCGGTTTAGCCTTCGATAGTACTCTCCGGCGCAATGTCAAAACTTGGTCGGCAGATCGTAACAACGTGATTTTAGCCAACAGTGACGACATCAGCTTACGATTGCCCTTTCTCGGAATTTGCGTGGGGATTATTTTCTTTCTCTCGGCTGGCTTGGAGATTTTCGGATTTCCGACTTGGCTGTCATATAGTATCGCACTGCCATTGACGGTATTAATCGCGATCTTGCTGTGGTTTCAACTCAAGGTGGTGTTTAGGCAACTCGATCGAGGTGGTTCGCCTGCACTGGATTTGGACTCTTGGGAAGAGTAAGTGAATTAATTGATAGTTGATACTTCGACTACGCTCAGTACAAGTAATTGATAATTGATAATTGGGTTTTTAGAATGGGATCTAGATCCCATCCTAAAAACCTCGCTGTCTCGTTGGCGTAGCCTCTATCAGTGAAATTCATTCCTAAACTAAATTCTAGTCAAACAACTTCCAACTAAAATCTAAAGTGGAGTGAATGCCGCTCCAAGCTAGCACACAAGCCATCCATACGCAGGGGAGTTTGAGGGGCGGCGTTCCGCTCCTCAACGGGGGGTCTGGGGGTCGGAACCCCCAGATCGGGGTTCTGTCCACACCAGAAACATCCGAAACCCGCAAGTATACATCGCCTGCCGATTAGCTTCTCACTAGAAGATTCCAAATGAGTTCTATCTGTGGCAACTTAGGTTGGTAGAGTCGAGGGCAGGTATTATCCTGCGCCCCTCTCTGTTCGATCTGTACGTGCGGCTTTCACCGCATACAGCTCTCGATATTCTTAGATTGCTCTTTTGCTTGTGCTGGGTTCAGATTTGCATGGTTCGTGTATTG